>CBDVAV010000607.1:0-3415 GCA_965372055.1 uncultured bacterium
AAAATATATTTATGGAAAAGCTTCTACAGAAAGTTTTTTCTTTAATTCGCCAATAATTCAAGAAGAAAAAGTTAATCAATTTATACTGGGAAATAAATGGCTCAATAACCTCACCTATCATACAAAGGGAAGTATAGATGAAGCAGCCATTATTAGCCGTCCCCTTCATGGTGAAGAAATTCAGGAAATTTATCGGAACGGAAGGAAGTTCGATTTGTTACAAACATTTAGGGAAGGGTTGGAGGGCTACTGGCGCATGGGAGATGTGTCTACACTTCCCGATGTTGAAGACCACTCCGAAAAGGAGTATCATGGAATTATAAAAGGTACCATTGATGAAACCACCCTTTCAAAAACCGTTTTCAAGACACTTTATTTTAAAGACAGCCTGGGGAAAGAACTCCCTCTGAGCGGCAGGGATGATAAAGGAGGATTAAATTCATTGTGGGGGCAAAAAGGGTCGGATGTCTATTATAATGATGGTAAGGTTGGTATTGGGACTACGAGACCGTATGCAAAGTTTGATTTGTATGGAGATGCCAAATTCAGAGGTAGTTCAAATGGTAGTGCGGTCATAAATGAAGATCTTGCAGCCATTTTAGTAGGACCGGGAAGTTATCGGTTTATTGGAGCGAATTTTTATTATCCGGGAATAGGTTTTAATCATTTATTAAGTCACAGTGAAAAATGGGACGATCAATTACATGCTTTTATCGGTCTGAGGCTTATTGATACTCCAAGTTCAGAACGCTCAGCATTGGTTTTTGCCACAACTACAGGTGTAGGTCTACCGCATACTCAATTTCCCACCGAGAAATTGGTGATTATGCCGGATGGCAATGTCGGCATTGGGACAACGAATCCTGGTGCGAAGCTTCACGTTCAAGGTATAGCTGCTGGTGCTTCGGCTTGTGGTTTATTATTGACCAGAATTGAGGGCAGTCCGTTTATGCAATGGAAAGATAAAGATGGTAAGATTGCTGAAATACAGTTTGCTAATTCGACCCTGAATATTCAGAATGGTTCAGGTGGACCACTCGATAAGATCTTGTTGAATGGAAAGGTCGGTATCGGCACCACCAATCCATTGGCCCCGCTGGTAGTAAAAGGGCAGATAATTCGTAAGGTGTTTATGGCTACGGGGAATGGTAATGATGCAACTGATAACGGCCAAATAGTTAGCCGAATTTTAAGTTTTACTAAACTGTACCATGATACGGCCATTAAAATCACTTATTGTGATAATCTTAGGATTTATAGCCAAACAACTAATTCAACTGCAAGATGGGAGGTTCGCATTAATGGCAATCATCCACCTGGAGGCTATATATATCAAGATAAGCATAATGACGTAATTGTATCCGGTAGTAATTTCCATGAACCAACTATTATTAAAGGTTATGCCCAGGGATTGGAAGCGGGCGAACATAGAATTGAAGTTTGGGTAAAAACTCCAATTTATGGTCACCATGCCGCTGACTGTTTCACAGGTTGGAATAACTCAACATGGTCAATAGAAGCCGAAGAAGTATGGATATGAAGTTAGATATGAGATATGAGATATGAGATGTTAGATATGAGATATAAGTAATAAGTAATAAGTAGTGAGTAGTAAATGAAATAAGTTGACGGTCGACAGTTGTGAGTTGTCAGTTTGTTAAAATACTGAAAACTCACAACCGAGAACTGAAAACTGAATAAATAATGCCCCAACAAAACAGAACCATATTAAAAACCTACTTCGAATCAGGAGATACTCCCACCGCTGAGCAGTTTCAGAACCTGATAGACTCATTTCTGAACAAAAAGGACGATGGCATTAACGTGGTCGATAATAATAAAATCGGCCTGGGAACTGTTACTCCTAAAAGCAAACTGGATATTGCTGGTGGGTTAAGCATTGGACAAAATTATGCGGGAAATGAAGCAGCTCCGTTAAATGGGTTGCTGGTGGAAGGAAATACTGGCTTGGGGATTACACAACCGGTCAATAAACTGGATGTTTCAGGTGGCCTATCTATTGGCACCGGTTATGCCGGGGTGGTAAAGGCCCCTGAGAATGGACTCTTGATAGAGGGGAAAGTGGGCATTGGAACCAACAATCCCCTAAATAAGCTGGATGTTTCAGGTGGTCTTTCTATTGGCGCCGGTTATGCCGGGGTTGCAAATGCTCCTGAGAATGGCTTGTTGATAGAAGGAAAAGTGGGTATTGGGGTTACAGACCCACAAGAACCACTCACAGTGAAAGGAAGCATTGGCATAGAAGAGCTTAGCGATCATCAGCATACTTATTTTGGAAAAATATACGCCAAAGAATCATCTCTCAACAGCCTGCATTTCAACGGCTCCAGCGATTATATCGATCTGTCAGATCATGTGCAGGCATTTGCAAAATTAACCACAGGCACCATCAGCTTCTGGTACCATGCTTCACTGGAAGAATTTAAACCGGCAAACCTCCTTTGGTTCGGTAATAAAGCGCAAACTACGACAAATGATTTTGCGGTATTCATTGGGCAGAATTCCTATGACGATGATTGCCTGATGACTCACATCTATTCCGGCAGCGGAAATCCGAACCCGGATTTACAAATGTTTGCCCGGCGTGGAAAGAATTACTTCAAAGATGAAAAATGGCACCATGTGGCCATTACCTATGGCAAAGGTGCCAATAGGATTTATCTTGATGGTGAAGAGAGCCAGACTTTTCATGCAGGAGATATTAATACTGAAAATAGTTTTTTTAACCTACCCGATAATGCCAATGGATTTATCATCAGTTACAGAATATATAACAAGAATTTTGAACTACCTCTTGCAGGTAGCCTGGATGAGTTTGCAATTCTCAATAGACCACTGGGAGAATCAGAAATCTCCAGGATCTTTCGCAATGGGCGCACCTATAACCTAATACCCCCGTACGGTGAGAACCTTATGGGATATTGGAAGATGGATGATAGAGATGAAGAGGGCATGATCAGAGACCATTCTGGCAATGACTTTCATGGCATTGCCATGGGCACCACCATGCAAACCAGTAAAATCAAAGGGCTTTATTACAAAGACAGTGATGGAGTGGTAACTGCACTAACCGGAGAGGAAGTGTCTGGTCAGCTGTCATCAGTATGGGATAAGATTGGCCCTAATATAACTTATATGGATGGTAACGTAGGCATTGGGACAGATGAGCCTGGACGGGAATTAAGTGTCAATGGGATCATGAAAATATCAAGACCTGGTGGAGAGGACAGATGGACAAAAGATAATTGGTCGAAGGGAATTGAATTGGAAAATGGTAATTGTATTCAATTCCTAAAAGGAGGTACCGGTAATTCAGTTGGAATAGGAGGGAATCGTGGGACGATGTATTTCGGCAGAAGTCCGGCAGATGATAATTCTGCTGCGATGATACATA
>CBDVAV010000608.1:0-3404 GCA_965372055.1 uncultured bacterium
TTTTAAAAACCTAAGGAATGCATCTATCCTAAACATGTCCTTCCTCGTTCGTTGCTAAAAGAATAAGAGACATCATAGAAGATGTATTTAAGGACTGCAAAGGTCAGCAAACCGGGGAAAAAGAGAATGATCTGTATCAGGGTTTATAAAGATAGTTGTCATGAATGTAAGTGTGAGCCCGGCTTCGGTAAGCCTTCTACGGGTAAATGTGAGATCGCCCTTTCGGAGGGATCGCCCGAAGGAGGTGTGAGTGTAAAGTTTGCATCAGATAAATAAAACCTCCATAGTTTTTTTCTTTTGGCAATCACATCATAATTTGCAGATTGATCGTTATACCAATGTATGAGCAAAACTTTGCTGTTGTTTGAGAATTCCCCATGGCTGATTCTAGTGGCATTGATCCTTGGTGCAGGATATGCATTTATACTTTATAATTCAGAAGGGCCATGGTCAAAATCACTTAGGCTTGGGCTGGCTGCCCTTCGCTTTGTCTTGGTAACCATCATCAGCATTTTGTTGATCGGCCCTATACTGAGGCAATTGCAAACTACCTCTGAAAAGCCGTTTGTTGTAATAGCAGTGGACAACTCCAAATCTGTCAGTGAGACAACAGATAGCATAACCCTAAATCAGTATCTTGAAAACATAAATATCCTCAAGAGTGACCTTGAAGATAATGGATATCAGACTTTGATCAAATCCCTTGATGGATCAAAGAATTATCAATTAGCCACTGAAATTCAATTTGAGTATTTAACCACCGATATCAATGGCCTATTAAAGACCGTACAGGCTGAGTACGAAGGGCGTAACCTGAAAAGTGTGATCCTTTTCTCGGACGGCATCTATAATCTTGGTATTTCACCAAATTTTAGCAATTTTAAATATAACATATTCGCCGTAGGCTTAGGAGATACCATTCCCCGTAAGGATATCGCCATTAATAGCTTGAAATATAATAAGATCTCCTACCAAGGAAATCGGTTTCCATTGGTTGCTGAAATATCAAATGATGGTTATGTCAACCAAACGATAACGGTATCAATCAAAAAAGGCAAAGAGACCCTCCAATCACAATCGATAAAATTATTAGGGGACAACCAGCTATCCGAGGTTAAATTTATTTTGGAAGCTGATGAAAAGGGGTTACAACGATACCAGGTAGAAGTCGCGGCGAAAGAAGGGGAGCTTACATATAAGAATAACATCCTCCAGGCATATATTGATATTGTAGATGGAAGGGAAAAGATCCTTTTTGTAGCTCCATCACCACATCCTGATATAAAAGCAATCAGAGGTGCTATTGAGAGCAATAAAAACTATGAATTCCATTTGTACATCCCCGGAATTCATGATCTGGCGCAATCAAAGATCTTGGAAAATAAGTACGACCTGGTTATTTTTCACCAAGTACCTGATAGATCCAGGAAGCTTTTGAACCTGTATCACCAATTGGTTGATAAGGACGTATCAACTCTTTTAATTGTTGGCCCACAATCTAACCTGAGGGATTTTAATCAAGTCAATGGATTATTGAACATCCAGGCAGGCCGTTACCAGGCAGACAATGTAAATGCAATTTATAACAACCTTTTTATGAATTTTACCCTCAGTGAAGATCTACAGTCTATTATGGACGATCTTCCCCCTGTTTCAGTCCCTTTTGGTAAGATAACACTCACAACAGACGCCCAACCCATGTTATATCAAAAAGTGGGAAGTGTAGAAACAAAAAACCCGTTATTGTTGCTCGGGGAAAAGGATGGGCGGAAAACAGGCATTTTACTAGGGGAAGGATCCTGGAGGTGGAAATTACATGAATATTCGGTAAAAGAACAGAATATTTTATTTAATGAATTTTATTCCAAGTTGGTGCAATATCTATCTTCTAAGGAAGACAAAAGAAAGTTTAAGGTTTATCCGGTAAACAGCGAAGTAAACAGAAATGAAAGCGTTCAATTTGAAACTGAACATTACAACGATTTGTATGAAAGGATTTATGGGATAAAAGTAGATCTGGTGATCACCGATGAAGAGGAAAACTCATTGGGATTTACATATGTGCCAAATGAAGGGACATCGATCTACAGGGTGAGTAATCTTGATCAAGGTGTTTACAGGTATAAAGCCACATCTTCCATAAATGGAATAATCGAGGAAGTCACCGGGGAATTTGTAGTGAGGGACACTCAGATTGAAAATGTAAACCTGACCGCTGACCATTCACTGTTGAGAAACTTGGCTGATAGAACTGCAGGTAAATTTTTCCTGGCAAACCAGATGGATGAAATAGAAACAGAACTCTATCAAAGAAATTACCCCGGTATCCTCCATAGCAATGAAGCTTACCTGCCATTAATAAACCTGAAGGCCCTGTTCTTTGTCTTTTTGCTTTTGGTATCTGTTGAATGGTTCATGAGAAAGTTCCACGGATCGTATTGATTGCTCCTCAAATCGGTAAAATCGTCCCATCAATTCCATTTTAATCATTGTCATACAGTGTTCTGAACCTTAAAAAGCAGTTATTAAATGCAACCTTTTTGTAACCAACAACTCCCTAATAAGTAACCATATTCCAAAACGATTGAATACAATAAATGTGGGCTTTAGTTCAAATTAATCCCAATTGATTACCAATGCTTCTACTATTGAAAATTTGTATGATAAATTGTCGTATACATTAAACCGAACCCTGTCATGCTAGCAAATTATTTCAAAATAATTATCAGGACTTTTCTCAAGAACAGGATTTACACCTTGATAAATATTTCCGGATTAACATCCGGTATGACAGTATTTATCCTGATCATGGTCTATGTTAACTATGAATTCAGTTTTGATCAATATCATGAAAAAAAGGACAGGATATTCAGGATCGTAAAACAAGACAAAGATAACTTTTACCAAGGCGATAATCGATTTGCCGTTACCCCGGCCCCATTAGCGCCTACAATCATGGAAGAATTTCCGGAAGTTGAATCTGCCACTCGTTTTTTAAGTAGAGGTAATGTATTGATGGGTGTTGGTGAAGAATCATTTCTGGAATCCATTCATGCCACAGACCATGAGACCTTCGACATATTTACTTTCGAATATCTCTCCGGTAATCCAGAATTGTTCCTCAAGGAAAAATACTCAGCTATAATTACACAATCCATTGCCAGAAAATATTGGGGGGATCAGGATCCTATTGGTAAGACAATTAGATATCGTGATGAGCATGAGTTCACGATAGGTGGTATCATTAAAGATATGCCGAAAAATTCCCATTTCACGATGGACATCATTCTAGATTACGTCACTGTAATGGAGGTTGATAATCGGCAGATAGACCGCTGGAACAACAGTTCATTTTTTACTTATTTTCTTTTGGCTGAAAATAGTGATGCGGATGCCCTGGAAGC
>CBDVAV010000609.1:0-3400 GCA_965372055.1 uncultured bacterium
AAGTCAGAATCGACAGATAGTACAATAGCCGATATTGAGCAGATTTTAAAAGATATGGGCCATATTGAAAAAGGGGACGTTTTCATTAATACCGCCAGTATGCCCATTAGGGAAAAAGCCCGGACCAACATGATAAAAATCAATGTAGCCAAATAAATTAAACACCTCACTCAGAGATGGTCGTTTGCAAAAAGTAAAGTCATTTTTACATACTGGTCAGCCTACTTTCAATCTTCGTATCATGTTACAAGTTGCAAGGACTTGTAACTTGTAACTTGAATCACTGCCTTATAATAACGATAAAATCTCAAGAACCTAACCAAACCCTAAATGATTTATATTTTACCGTTTGGTTAAAGTTCAATTTTCGGCTCTACTAAAATCACCTTTTCATTTTCAACCAACACTTCACCAGCAACAGAGCCTTTTCTTTTTCTGACGAACTTCCTTTCGGTATAAAGCACTTGGCACAATGATTCCCCTTTGCTTTTCGAATAGTACGCGGCAAGCTCCGCGGCTTTTTCAATTACCGGTTTTGGGAAATTGCTCCCAGGTTTCTGCTTAACGACCACATGGGATCCGGCAGAACCTTTGGCATGAAGCCACAGATCGTTCTTTTTCGCATATTGAGAGGTTAACTTGTCATTTGCCCTTGCATTTTTTCCTACCAGGATATCATACCCCATAAACTGAAATCTTTTAAATGGAAGGGGTTTGATTTTACTAACTTCAGAATTTGGATCTTGCCGGGCAAAAGCTTTCAACTCTGATATAGTTTTGGCCTTATTGATAATTTCTTCCCTATTCAAGTATTTTTCAAGCACTTTCTTTTTTGACTCAAGGGAAGAATTGATCATCTCAATTTGGATATTTTGATTCTTTGCTTTCCTGTAAAATATCTCGGCATTTTTTTGGGCAGATAACCGGGGTTTGAGGATTATGGTAATTGGTTTACCATCTGTGAAATCAGGTAATGATACTTCTTGTTGATGGGGTGGGATTTGATGCAAATTAGCCATCAATAAATCTCCCATCATCCTGTACCCTGGGTCTTGTGAAAGACCTTTGAGCTGCCTTTCAGTTTTGATGATATAGCTTCTTAGTTTTCTGATTTCTTTATGGGCTTCCCTTAGGGCTTGTGTCCTGACAGATTTGAACCTGTTAGATTTTAACCGTTCTACAAAAAAATGGTTTGCTGCCCGTAAAGCATTGTTTTCAGTACTGATAACATTCCCCAGCCTCAGCAAAGAAAATGTAACAACATCGTGCCATTGGGTAACATAAAACTTGCCGGATTTAAGCTCTGTTAATGTTTGGTTTATTATTTCCCATTTCTGTTCAATTGTCGTTTTGTGATATCCTTCCAACTCTATAAATTCCCTTATTTTTTTATCGAAAGTAGGAAACAGCACCTCCAGGTTTGCACTTGAATTAATAAATGCCTCATAACTTTGATCAATCTGACGGTCTAATTTAGAGAGATCGATGCTTTTGTCTTTTTCAAATTTATTTTTAAGCATTGCCTGAAATTCCTTATTGCGAAAAAGAATGATATTGGACCTATTCCCATATAACTTAAAAAGAAGCTCAAATCCATCAGAAAAATGAATAATGAAACTACGGTCATTTAGGCACTGACGTATTCCAATCGCTTCTTTCCCCAATATTTGCGGAAATATGGTAATACTGTTTCTTTTAGATCTATGGACTTGTTCAGGTGCAGAAATACAAGATAATTGACTTTGAAGATGACATTTTAAGTTAAATCGGCCTGAAAAAGTTAAAATGAGTTCTTCCTTGTTTTGGCTGTAACTATCAACTAAAGATGATCCAACAATAATGGATTTCAACTCACTTGTTAATTGGCAAAGGAAATAGTAATTGTTGTGCACGAACTAAATTTCGATTTTAAGCCCATCATATGCCAAAAACATATTATCCCCTAAACTTCTTTCTACCTGATCATGAGATCCTAATTTATGGCTTATATGGGTGAAATATGCTTTTTCAGGGCCTAATTCATCAATCAAATCAATGGCTTCAGGCAAATTGAAATGTGATATGTGTTTTTCCTGCTGTAGTGCGTTAACAACAATTATTTCAGAGCCCCTTATCTTATCTTTCTCTTCGTTAGGGATATCATTTGCATCAGTGATATATGTGAATTTACCAATCCTGAACCCGAAAACCGGCAATTTGTGATGTAATACTTCAACTGGTAAAATATTTAATCCTTTCAGTCTAAATTCTTTATTTTCAATCACATTTGCTTCAACCTGAGGAATACCGGGATATTTATGATCCTCAAAAACATAGGCAAATTCTATTTTTAATTGATTGATTACTTGATTTCGGCCATAAATAGGAATGTCTTCCTTTTGAAGAAAATTAAAAGAGCGTACATCATCCAATCCAGCGGTGTGATCCCGGTGCTCGTGTGTGAACAATACTCCGTCAAGTTGTGTTATTCTTTCCCTGAGCACTTGTTGTCTGAAATCGGGGCCTGTATCAACTACTAAACTTACTCCTTTGGTGTAAAGGTGTATGGATGTTCTGGTTCTTTTATCCCTGAAATCCATGGAGTTGCATACTTTACAGGTACACCCTATCACGGGCACTCCTTGTGATGTTCCTGTTCCAAGGAAAGTAATGATCAAATCTGAAGGCTTGTTTGAGTTATTTCAAGGTAAAGCTTCTTGTTCTTGTCAGAAAGCCGGATAATATCAGGATGGATATCGTTTAGCAGATCAAGCAATGCGTTGATTTTTCCTTCCAGTGGGTAGTATTTGTTCACAATTGCTATCTTTTTATCCCGTAATAAACAATATCCTGGTCGGAAATTTCCTTTTTCATACCTGAGTACATAATCACTCTCTGAAATAATTTCTTCCAGCTTGTTCAAAAAGCTTTTCGAGTACCTTATTGACATATCAGGATGTATACTTAAATACCAAGCTTACTAATTCGTCAAAATTTAGAGGTTTCTGTAAAAATTCATTGATGCCTGCATTCTTAAAATCCTCCAAGGTATAGTTTTTCATGTTACCTGATATTGCTATAATTGGGATAGAAGCCTTCTTCTTGTCATCCATAGCCCGAATTTCCTTGGTGCAATCCATACCATCCTTGATGGGTATATTTATATCCATCAGGATTATGTCAATATCTTCAGTCTTGAATTTTTTTATTACTTCCTTGCCGTCTTTTGCAGATACTATTTGATAATTTTGCTGTGAGAAAATCTTTCGTGCAAGATTTTGAACTATAGAACTATCATCCGCAACTAATACTGTCTTGTTCATCAATCTAGGGGTTTAGGGATATATTTAGTTAGGTGCTTTTGAAAATCATTAAATACTGATTTAAGGTCATTAAAATCCGATAATATTAGGTTGATATT
>CBDVAV010000610.1:0-3388 GCA_965372055.1 uncultured bacterium
AAGAATATGACTTCTCTATTATCCTCTCTGGGGTAGCAGATTTAACACCTCCGTTAAATGACAGGGTATTCTTCAATAAAGGGGCTGACCGTATTCTCCATCCACTTTATTTGTACCATCAGAGAAAAATCAAACAATTCCTGATTGCAGGGGGGAGTGGTGCCATTATTGGAAATGATAGGCCAGAATCAGAAATACTGGAAGATTTCTTAATTTCTTTCAATGTTCCAGAACAAGATATAATCATTGAATCAAAATCAAAAAATACCCGTCAAAGTGCTGTAAATGTTGCTGAAATGATAAAGGAAGACATTGGTAACCAACCTATACTTCTGGTTACCTCTGCATTTCATATGCCAAGGTCCCTGGCATGCTTTAAAAAAGTTAACCTAAATGTTACTCCCTTTACAACTGATTTTTATGGGCAAGAACGCAAATTTACTTTAGATGGCCTACTGATTCCCAGTACAGAAGCTCTTAGTAATTGGTCAATTTTTATTCATGAAATTGTTGGAATTATTGCTTATAAAATCATGGGATATATTTAAACTATAGAGGTTCCAGTTTGATAAATTAAATGGAAGATAAATTCATCTAAGAAGTTGAATCCACCCAGAACATTCAACCTTATCGACTACCTTAAGATCAAAATAATACACACCAGTCGCCAAACCCTTTCCATCCCAATCATTTTGATAATCTTTGGTGATGAATACCTCCCTGCCCCAGCGGTTAAAAATAATCAGCTCCACTTTTTCAACAGCCCCTATTTCAAAAAATTGATTATAAATGTCACTATTGGGTGTGATTACGTTAGGAACATGCAATCTAACAGATTGTACAATCATGGTATTTTCACTGTTGCAGAACTCATTTTGGGTGGTAAGTTTTACATTATAATTACCTTCAGCTTCGTAGGTATGAGAAACATTAATTTCCGTTGAGGTTTGCCCATCCCCAAAATCCCAATTAAAACCCGCCTCACTCTCCTCAAATTGGGTTGTGAAATTGAAAACTGGGGACTCATTACAACTAAGGTCTTTCTCCAGAACAAAATCGGAACTGATGATCGGGATCACGTTCACGGTAACACTATCTTCTATTTGGCAACCAAACCCATTATCCATTAGAACCTTGTACACGGTAGTGTCTATAGGGGTAGCCATTGGGCTAGGGCTTGCAGCGTCATCCAGCGATTCCGGTGGCGTCCACTGGTAAATTGCACCACCGTTGGCAAACAGCTTAAATGAATCCCCTTCACAAATATCCCCTCCGTTCCCAACTACCGGATCAATGCCAGAAACCAAAATTGTAGTAGTAGCAAAATCTTCAGATATACAAGTATTCTTGTCGAAGGCCCTTAAAACTACACTATAAGTGCCAGACTGCTCATACAGGTGAACTATATCAGATGTATCCGTGGTAGTGATTACATTTCCATCGCCAAAATCCCATTCGAATTCCTCTCCCCCAATACTCTCGTTTTGAAAAACTACCTCAATCGGTTCACAACCACTGTTAAAACCTGGCTGGGTCAGTTCAACATTGTTGGTTTGCAACCTCGCCCTAAGTGATGCCAGATCAAACTTGAAGGCTGCGTTGTTACACCGTTGTGCCCCAAGAGCAGTTACTCCTAAATTTACAGTTGACCATGCCCCAGGGGTGGCGGGGAAATTATCTGCCTGGCCTCCACAAGAGCATACTGCATGGTAAACTATACCTCTTTTATCGAAACGGCTTGTGCCCCCATCCACATGATCACCAAAATTGTTTGTTCCCCCAAAATAGGTAGCATACAACAACTCTTCTGCATTTGAAGATAGCACCATCAGGTAAAAATCTGATCCATCAGTAGTAGTTTGCTCTGCATCAGGGGTGACTTCGAGTCCAAAAGTATTTCCGGTATTGCTACTGTTATTATTATTTACCAATCCTCCCCAACCTGTTACGTACAAATTGTCACACTCATTTACCAGAAAAGCAGTCGGCGAAATATTTGGTTCAGGGGTTCCGGATCCAAAAACAGTTGAAAACAATGATGAATCCAGGCTGTTGTTAACTTTATGAATGAACTGTCCGCTATTCGGAATCAAATATTTGTCTGCAGTAACTGGATAATTCCCCCTGGTTTGCCCAAGCATATAAACATTATCTTGCGTATCCAGATCAATAAAGAATACTTGATCATAAGCTATGCTGCCAACATAGCTTGCATTTAATATCTGTGAGCCATCCGATGCTATTTTTGCTATGAAGCCATCTTCTTGACCCAAAGCTGTTGGGTTATATCCATGACCCGTTCCAGGAAAATCAGTACTGGTAGTCCCCCCGCCAATAAACACATCTAAATTATCATCAATTTTAATCGAATAAGCAGCATCTTCATTAGAACCTCCAATATAGGTTGACCAAATCATTTCATTTAAAGTAGGAGACATTTTAAATGCAACAGCATCAGTGATACCGCCACCAAAATCAGACTGCAATCCATTTATTACTGGAAAATCAGAAGACATAGTTACTGTCGTAACATATATATTTTGTTGGTTGTCCACAATAACATCACCCCGAAACTGGTCACCATAATTTTTTCTCAGCGAAAAGACATCAAACTGGTTTCCATCGTAGTTTGTCCCCCCTACGAATGTACTCCCCAACAATGCGGAGCCATCAACATTTAGCTTGGTTATAAAAAGATCTGTTCCTTGTATGTAATTCAAAAAGGTAATGGCTGTTGATGGGCCCTTTCTATTCAATCTATTAAAAGCATCTGCTGTTGTCGGAAAATTACCCGAACTGGTAGTTCCCAGTATTACAAGCTCCTCATTATCTGTAACCACCAGACTATGGGGCACATCCTGGCCTATACCTCCTAGGTAGGTGGCATATATTAATTGCGTACCAGTAGAGTCATACTTCAAAATGCCAACATCCACTGTTGCACCGTTAAAATTGCTGTCAAAACTGCCAACAGTTGTTGGAAACCCTTGGCCATAAACTATCCCACCTGAATATAAATTACCGCTCTCATCAAATGCTGCAGTAAATCCAAAATTATCAGCTGTAGATCCTGAAAAGGTTGAAAAGATTAGTAAGGGATCAATAATCAAATTGTGATCTGAATCATACCCTGCCGGAAATTCAAACTCAACAGTATTTTGTTTGATTGCAAATTCACAATCCACCATTAAAGTATCTGATCCAACTATTTGATAAGCGATTGGTTGGCTTTCAATCAATTTACCAAGTGAGGTTTGAACAATTAGATTTTTCCCATTGATTAGCAGGTTGTCAGCCCCTGTATATGTCAACTTTATTTGGCTTGGATCAGCATTTGGCTTTACCAAAATGTCGTATTTTATCCCCTTTTGATTGGAATATATCACTA
>CBDVAV010000611.1:0-3386 GCA_965372055.1 uncultured bacterium
AGATAGTGATTTTGTGTGTTTATTAAAATTAATGGTTACATCCCCTGAAGATGGATTTGGTGTGATTTTTAATAATATATTGTTGCGATGAAGAAATTGAGAAGAAAAGCCAGTAATACAATCTTCAATAATAGTTATGGTAAGTGGGGAACTGATACAGAGTGTGCTTTTTTGAGTAGCAATAACTGTATATTCCCCAGGACTTAGCCCATCAAAGGTTGCCCCAACAAATTTAGGTTCATCTACCGTGGTATTTCCTATCCACCAATTGAAAGAAAAATCGGCAGTATTACCATTAATTGAGGCAGAAGCTACTCCAGTTTTACCCTGGGCATTACATGATGGAGATAACTCTATAGAAACAGAAAGATTGCTAAAGGTACAATTAGAATTATCAATTAAAGATGCCACAAAGAAATTAGTCCCCACTGAGGATGGTATTGAGGGAATTGCTATCCCAAAATAGGTTCCATCAGGTGTGGAATTACCAACGGCAAATACTTTGTCGCCAAAACTGAAAACATCATTAATAGTCGAGTGGTAACTTTTTATATTCTCAGCCCAAATTAATTTAGCATCTTTAGTAAACTTTGCAACAAAACCAGATTGGGTAAAGTTTGAATTTTGTAGAACAATTGAATTACCAAGGAGATCAGCACCTACTGATACTTGTCCAACAAAAGAACCTGAAACAAAAATATTTTCTTCATTATCAACTGAAATACTGCGTCCTGCCTGAACATCGAAACCTGTGTTTCCATTGGAATTACCCCCAAAACCATACTTCCAAATCAAGTTACCCTCTGTAGAGAACTTGGTTATTAATATATCATAGTTAAATCCTCCTTCAAAAAGTGTGTCCCCAACAACAAATTTTTTACTAACTGTACCTATAGAATATACTTCATTGTTTAAATCAAGACTTATTTTGTTCCCAAAATCTTCAAATACAGATCCGGCAGCAACACCTTGAATTGATTTTACCCATAGGAAATTACCGCTATTACTAAATTTTGTAATAAATACATCCCTTCCCGTGAAGCCAATTAAAGGGGTATACGATTGTATACTTGTAGAACCTACAATAACGCTGTCAAGGAAGGTTTCACTGTTTATGTGCGTACTAAAATCCCCAATAGCGATTATATCATTGTTGGAATCCACTTCCAAATCTTTATACATACTAAAAAAACCTCCATTGGTGGTCTGAACCCAATTAATCAAACCGTTGCTTGAGTATTTAATTACAAATCCATGTGTTCCTTGATTGAGTCCATCAATTTGGATACCCTCAAATTCGACTGTATCCCCAGAAGTAAATTGCCCACAAACAAGAACAGAATTGTCGCCATCAATTGAAATTGCCGAAGTTTTTAGAAAAGTAGCAGTCCCCAATATGTCCTTTTCAAAAATCAAATCCCCAGCAGAATCATATTTACGGATGTAGTTTGCCCCCGTTATCCAAATATGGTTTTCACTGTCTAATGCAAGGTCAAATATTCCAGTACCTTCTAAGTCTCGTATCCACCTGAAATTCCCATTAATATCATAACTGATAAGGAAACGATAATCTACTATATCGACAACTGTATCACTAAGGGTAGTCTGCGTACCATTCGATTTTCCAACTGCATATATATTCGTCCCATCACTTACCACAGAATAGGTGATAGGTCCCCAACTGCTTATATTTTGACCCGCATTTCCAGCTCCTGTGGCAAACCATTCTGAGGATTGGCCAAAGCTATATAGCGTGGTTAAAAGAATAAGGGTAATTGTAGCATTGATGTAATTCTTCATATCATGATAAGGTAATCCGAAATCAAGTTCAAGCTTATCCAAGCTTAATCCTTGTGAAAATATTTAATTTTTACAAAATAGTATAAATATAAATATGTATAAAATTACTGCAAATATTTAGAAAAGGGGGCATTAAATTATATCCCCAGCAAAGCTAAAAAAGCAAGTCCAAATTAGTTTTAAGGGAAGGTTAAAATCATGAACCCAGAATATCAAAAATTAGAATTATTAACAATTATTCGTACTTCAAAGATTCAACCGGATCTGCATTTGCTGCTTTTAGTGTTTGTAACCCTACTGTGACCAAGGCTAATAAAAGGGTGATTATTACCGGGACAAGGAATAAGATGCTCTGCAAATCAATGCTATAAGCAAAGTCAGCCAACCATCCATTTAATAGTAAATAGCTGATGGGAATTGAAATTACCCCAGCAAGTAAAATCAATCCAATATATGTTTTTGAGATTAACAACATTACATCATAAACTGTTGCACCCAGGACTTTCCTGATCCCAATCTCCCTGGTCCTTTGCCTTACGGTATATGCCGATAAACCAAGTAAACCCAAACATGCCAGAAAAATAACCAGCCCGGAAAACAATCTAAACACTTTATCAAACTGTTGATCTGCCTGATATTGTTGTTCAAAATATACATCCAGAAAAAAATATTCGAAAGGATTCCCTTTGAATATCTCATAATAAATTTCTTTACTTCTTAAAAGTGCTTGATCCACATTTGAAGTTGAAACCTTGATAGTTATATAATTATCAACCCAACGATTCAATACAAAATACATGGGATCCCTTTCCATACGTAAAGACTCGTGATGATAATCTTCGATTACACCAATCACTCTATATGGTTGGCTGTTAAACATCAGTATCTCATGTCCAATGGCTGCCTGGTCATTTTTAATTCCGAATGTCTTAACCGCTGATTGATTAAGGATGATGCTCTTGGTATTTATAGTTTCTTCTTTACTAAAATCGCTTCCTGCCGCAAACCTCATTTTATAGGTGGAGAAGAAAAAATGATCAACTTCCACGCCTTCAATTGACTCAACTATGTCCGAGTTCTTCCACCGCATGGCTAATCCCCGTAAGATATTCCTTCCTGGAATGATGCTTGAACCAGTAACAAATGAAATTTGGTTTTCTCTTCTCAATGTTTCTTTAAAAGAATTCATTCGTGACACATTCATTGCATAGTCGTCTTCCATTTCCGCTGGTCTTTCAATTACCAGCAACTGCTCTTTACTAAAACCCAAATCATGGTTTTGCATAAATTGCAGTTGTTTGAACACTACAATTGTTCCGGTAAGTAAACCTATTGAGGCTACGAATTGAAATATCACCAATCCCTTTCTTAACATATTTCCATGTCCAATACCAACTGCATTTCCTTTAAGTACAACGTTTGGATTGTAGGAAGAAAGAACAAAAGCAGGATAGAGTCCTGACAAGATTGAACCCATTAATAGTGTGCCAACAATTACCATCCATACCCCAGTATTAGCCCATTGCCAAAAAGAAACATCGCTAACCAATAATTGGTTAAAATATGGTTCAATTAGCTGTTTGATG
>CBDVAV010000612.1:0-3383 GCA_965372055.1 uncultured bacterium
TAAAGCTAAAAATTTACGGAAAAGGGTTGGCAGCTACTTCTATAAATCCAGTCATTTAAACAGAAAAACACTACGGCTGGTAAGTAAAATTCAAAATATTGAATTTGCAATTTCGAACACAGAATTCGATGATTTTCTACTTGAAAATAACCTTATAAAGCAGTATCAGCCAAAATATAACATCCAATTAAAAGATGATAAATCATTTCCATATATCTGTGTCCTGAATGAAAGGTTTCCCCGGATTATCTCTACCCGAAGATTTAACCCCAAACAAGGTGCCTATTTTGGCCCTTATTCAAGTGTAGTGGCCATGAATAATGTACTGGACCTGATCAGAAGATTATGCACCATTAGAACATGTAATTATGACTTATCAGAAAAAAATATAGAGAATGGGAAGTTTAAAATCTGTTTGGAATACCATATAGGAAATTGCCAGGGCCCATGTGAAAATCGCCAGTCAGTAGAGAATTATGAAAAAGATATCAAACATGCTAGAAGCATATTAAAAGGGGATCTGGGTATTGCCAACAGGTATTTTAAGGAGGCAATGAATTTCCATGCTCGGAATCTGAAATATGAAAAGGCATTGCAATTCAAAGAAAAACTGAACTTATTACAAAAATTTCAGTCAAAAACATTGGTAGTAAATAAGAAAATTACAAAAACTGAGGTTATCTCAATCATCTCGGATTTGAACCAAGCATTTGTGAATTTTCTGCAAATAAAAGACGGAGGAATAATTGCCAGTAAAACTGTTCAGGTAAAAAAGAAGCTTAATGAGGATGATGGAGATATTATTTCAAGCTTAGCGTTAAATCTCCGAAAATTTTTCAAGAGCGATTCCAAGGAGATATTATCTAACGTTAAGTTGAAATTCCCCCCAATCGGTACCATTAACATCGTACCACTAAAAGCTGATAAAAAAAAATTAGTGGAACTGTCTTTAAAAAATGCTTTACAATTTAAAAAAGATCAGTTTCGGAAAAATTTAAAAATTACCGATAGTAGACATGAAATATTATTGAACCTAAAAGATGATCTTAGATTAAAGACAATTCCTTACCATATCGATTGTTTTGACAACTCCAACATTCAGGGGAGTTCACCTGTTGCCTCCATGGTGTGTTTTATTAATGCTAAACCCTACAAAAAAAATTACAGGAAATTCAAGATCAGGACAGTCACTGGCCCCGATGATTTCGCTTCTATGAAAGAGATAATCTTTAGAAGGTACAAAAGAGTGCTCAACGAAAAGCTGACCCTCCCGGACCTTATCGTTGTGGATGGAGGTAAAGGGCAATTAAGTGCCTCTTGCGAAGCGTTGGAGCAATTGAATTTGTACGGTAAAATCCCAATCATTGGTATTGCAAAAAAACTGGAAGAAATCTACTTTCCCAAGGATCCCATTCCATTGCACATTAACAAATCCTCTTCGTCATTAAAGTTGCTTCAGCAGCTTCGGAATGAAGCACACAGGTTTGCAATAACATTCCATCGACAAAGCAGACAAACCAAGAGCCTTGCATCTTCATTGTTTGAGATCAATGGAATAGGCAATAAAACAATCGACAAATTGCTAAAGCAGTTTAAATCGCCAAAGAAAATTTTTAATGCCAGTGAAGATGAGTTGGCCAAACTTATTGGCAAAGACAAGGCAGGTTTAATAAAAGAATATAAGACGTCAGTAAAATAAAAATGGGAGGTAAAAACCTCCCATTTTTATTATGTAGTGGTAAGCTTAGTACTCCCAAACATTATGTTCCTTTTCCATTAATTGCATTTCAAGCCAGTATGAGGCCATTAAGCCTTCCTTCAGGCTTTTGTTGTAGATATCCATAATGTAATCATTACGGGGATTATCTACTTTTACCAACCTTGAACTGAAAAGCCTTAGATCAAAGGCATCAGCAAGGTTGCGGTGTTCAGCACTATTTTGTCTGTTGAACCAAATAGCCTCCCCAGGTAAATTTCTAAATACCCTGTTAAGGTCTTTCCACTTAAATACTGCCACCTCCCGTTGTACACCGGTTTCAAACTCACTGGCAGCAATAATCATCTTAACGGATTGGATATCATAATAAACCAGAGATCTTCGTTTATCAAAAATAATGTCCTCCATTATCTCAAGTAAGGTAATTTGTGTAGGTAAAAATTCGTCAGAAATAGCTTCCTCTTCTTCCTCACCTCCTTCATCCCCAAATGGGTCTGCACCAAATCCATCATCGCCAGAATCATCCCCGAATCCATCATCCCCGAATCCATCATCGCCAAATCCATCCCCGAATCCATCATCTTCCTCTTCTTCGAATCCGGGTACTTTTATCTGCTCAAGAAAAACCTCCATTGACATTTTAGTTATCAGTGAATCATTCACGTAAGGCTGAAGTGTACCTTTTTTAACCTCTTGTATTAAAATTTTAGTGATTTCATTATTGAAAGCAAAGAAGGGTTTATTTTGCTTTTCGTTCAGATCCATCCTTCTCCAAACCCTCTTTTTGTACAATTGTTCGTACTTTGGGATCGGCCTTACGGAGTTATCATTATTTACTGAAATCTGTGAAACTACCGGAAAGGCAATAATCACACTTACCAAAATCACTAATACATTCCTCATCGTTTTCATATCCACTCCTGACTTTTATTTTAATGTAACGAAACAGTAAATATAGTATTGGGAAGTCCAGTTACATTTTCTGTCTTATTTTGATAGTTAGCTCTCAGTACTCTTTTTACCTCGATAACAAACCTGTCACCAGCTTTTGCCTGGGTGCGGTACGCACTCAAATTGATTGATTGCTTACCTTTAACAGTTTCTTGCTTAATTGGCCTGCTACCCCTGGCCAAAATAATATCAAACTCAACAATCCGATAACGTGCATCCTTAGGGAGCAGTGAAGCAAATGTTTCATCCGGAACTGCTTTCAAGTCCAATGAGCTAGGCCCCGGGGCCTTCACCCCTGCTTTCAGGTTGATGGGTCTCCCCCTGGAAGATAAGGCGATGGTTGGTTTAGGGACTTTCTTCACGGTAAAATTCTCAGTACCGATAACATTGCCACCACTGCTTACGGTCAATGCAACCTTGGGGGCTGTAGGTATAATAGTTACTTCACCTTTTTTTGACCCTGGTATGTTAGTTGCACCAGTAGTCCTAAACTTAGGGTTATAAGTTGTTCCCAAGGCAGGCACTAAAACATTTAGGGAATTCCCACAATTTAAATACAAAGATGAAATTGCTGCGGACTGTATTTGAATTACAGGCTTGGCCACAAAGTAAGTATGCTCATATTCATATGTAGAATCATTCATAGTAATATAAGTCATAAATTTCTTTTCAGCCTGGCCATCTTTATTGTATGCCCCTGGTGTTGCTGTAAACG
>CBDVAV010000613.1:0-3344 GCA_965372055.1 uncultured bacterium
TCCTGAACCAAATTTAATTAACTATAAGGGCACAGCATTGCCGATTTTGTAAGTACCCAAATAATATGAATTAACTGTCATTCCCGCCATAGGCGGGAATCTAATCTTTTCCTTGGTCTGTGTCCCCGCCAGAGGGACAGTGCGACCCATAGGATGGGTGTGTTAATGTCCACCCCCTACCCCCGCCAGCTGGGGACAGCTTTTATTAGATGCCAGTGTTTATGATCCATCAGAGAGAGGGAATAGCCTTATATTTAAACTCCGTCCTTTAGGGAGGAGTGATGTCTGTGGCTGACATCCAGCGGATGTACGGGAGTATTTTCCACCCCTAGCTCCCATCTGTGTCCCCAAAGACCATTTTTAGTTATTTCAAATGCCAGCTTCAAGCTTTCTTAGTCTCTTTTCGATCTCGATAAGTTTATATAAAATAATTACGTGGGTTTTCTTGGCATCAATGCCAACCACACTCTCTTCACTGGAGATCATATCTTCAATTTCCTTGTAAATGTTATCAGGGATTTGAGGGTCCATAATTGATAATTGTTATTTGATAATTGTTATTTGATAATTGAAAAAATCAGTGTACTTCAATCCTGTTGCGGTAAAGTTTGATTTTACCAGATCTTTCAAGCTGTTTTAATAACCGTGATACCACCACCCTGGAGGTGTTTAATTCCTGGGCAATTTCCTGATGGGTTTTCTTTATCACATTTGACACTGAATTTTGTTTTTTGCCTTCCAAATACCTGGTCAATCTTTCATCCATTTTTAGGAAAGCAATACTGTCAATAGTATCCAACATTTCGTCAAACCTGCTATTATAAGAACTGAACACAAATTCTTTCCAGGAATTATATTTACTTAGCCATTGTGACATATGCTTTACAGGAATCATCCAAACTTCTGTATCTTCTTCGGCGATGGCCATTACCTCGCTTTTTTTAGTTTGCATGCAGCAAGTCATGGAGAAAGCACAGGTTTCCCCACTGGTAAGATAATATAAAAACAATTCATTGTCTTGATCCCCTTCCCTCATGATCCTTAACAAACCCGATAAAACCAAGGGCATATATTCCACGTATTGCCCATAATCTATCAGGATGTCTTCCTGTCTAACAAAAATCAATTTTCCGGAGCTGACAATTTCCTGGATCAGTTCAGGTTCCAAAATGTGGTTAAAATATTTATCGACTTTGCTTGACATAATAAACTATCAAATATTCATAATATGGAGTAAAATCGGATTATAACGAATATTGTTGATTTTAAAGTGCCCTCACCAATTTATTCGTGTTAACTCAAGTTACAATAAATTTAGTGCTTTCAATCAGCAATTATTAACTTTACAATTATTTCATACCAATGCAGATCGAAAGTAAAACAAAAATATCGCTGGAAGAATATTTTAAGCCTTTTAGGGAAAATATCATCGGATATAATCAGTCATTTGAGACTCCCTATGGCAAAAAGAATATTATTTATGCCGATTGGACGGCAAGTGGAAGATTATATGGCCCAATAGAGGAACGCCTTCAGAAAAAGATAGGCCCTTTTGTTGGCAATACCCACACCGAGTCAACGGTTACGGGAACCCGGATGACCCGAGCCTATCATAAAGCTCATTCCATCATAAAAAAACATGTCAATGCCAGTGTGGATGATATAATAATTACCCAGGGATCGGGTATGACTGGGGCTGTAAATAAGTTTCAACGTATACTTGGCCTCCGTCTCCCTGAAAAATTCAATTCAAAAATCAAAATACCCGAGAATGAGAGGCCTGTGGTATTCATTTCCCACATGGAACACCATTCCAATCATACTTCATGGCTGGAAACCATTGCAGATATCGAGTGTATTCTGCCAAATGAAGAAGGCCTTATAGATTTGTCTTACATTGAGGGGCTGTTGAGTAAATATAAAGACAGGAAATTAAAGATCGCATCTATCACCGCTTGTTCAAACGTTACTGGCATACATACTTGTTACCAGGATGTTGCCCGGTTAATGCATCAAAATGATGGTTTAATCTTTGTTGATTTTGCCTGTTCGGCACCTTATGTTGAAATTGATATGCACCCAGATGATGAATTGGCAAAGTTGGATGCAATCTATTTTTCCCCGCACAAATTCTTGGGCGGACCAGGTTCTACCGGGGTATTGATTTTTGATTCTAAGTTATACACTAACAAAGTTCCCGATGAACCAGGAGGCGGTACTGTTTTATGGACAAACCCCTGGGGAGGACATAGGTATTTCGATGGGATTGAAGCAAGGGAAGACGGGGGAACACCGGCTTTTTTGCAAAGCATGAAGGCCGCTTTGGCCATCAAGCTGAAAGAGGAAATGGGCATCGGGAAAATGCTGCAAAGAGAAGAGGAATTAGTTGAAATGATATTTGACAGGCTTGAAAAAATTCCCGGGCTTCATATTCTGGCTAAGAGGCATAGGAACCGTTTGGGTGTAATTGCCTTTTATATTGATGATCTACATTATGAACTGGGAACAAAGATTTTAAATGACCGTTTTGGGATCCAAACAAGGGCTGGCTGTTCTTGTGCTGGCACTTACGGACATCATCTATTCCATATATCCCAAAATGAAAGTAAAAAAATAACCGATGAAATTGACAAAGGTGATTCCTCCGATAAACCTGGATGGATGAGGCTTTCTGTACACCCGGTACTCACCAACAAAGAGATAGAATTCACTTTGGATGCTATTGAGCAATTAGCAGAAAACTTCCAGCATTGGGGCAAAGACTATGATTACGATCTCAAATCAAACACTTTTTCGCACCATGCAGATCAAGACATTGATTCTGGAAAAATAAATAGTTGGTTTGATCTTTAATTGATCAAATCACTGGCTCGGGATAACAAAATAGCAAAGAAGCCTTATCACTTTTCCTATTACCTCATACATTCCTGCTTAAATCAAGCACAGCTAACCGAAGCATTGGAATTATAAGTGCTTGTGGATTATAGGACTGGTAAATAATATTGAACTTCCTAATTACGGTCTGTGTGACACAGACCGTGGTGTACGGTATTTGACCCTCGTACCAAGAGCTTGCTTTACTAAACCTTTTTAGGTTTGGTAAAGCTTCCTTACTGGTTGTTTCCAGGTTTACCAAACTTTAGAAGTTTAGTAAACCAGGGAGATCCGCATTTTAAATGCTAATTACTCATAACGTCCAACTATCATCCGTAAGCTGGACTTTTCAAATTTCTATAAAAGTATCGGATTGCATTAACCTTTGCAAATAGCTCAGCTAGCTTATGGATGATAGTGTTTGTGTGTGCCTTGAATGGTAAATATAGTTAATGGAGTGGAAGACTCCT
>CBDVAV010000614.1:0-3343 GCA_965372055.1 uncultured bacterium
TGAGATTCCAATCCGGCAGCAGTATTTAAAAGATGGTCTACGGCTTTTTGTCCAGTATAAGTAGTTAAGTATTTATCTAACCCGGCAGTAGAATTAAAAAATCCAATAACTGGATCATTGGAATCAGAATAGGAGTATATGGCTAACCTATTACATGTTGAAATGATAAAAACCTCCTCTAGTTCCTGTTTGAGGTAATTCAGTGCAGCTACTAATCGATCTTTATTTAGGGTTACTTTTTCCCTTAGGAGCAAGGGAACATTTTGATGACTGATTTCCGTTACAAAAATTTCCGGCATATCGAAATAATTAAATTTGATGTGACTTTATTATTGATGCCCAAAGATAATTGCCCAGTTTATACACGGATATGATTATTGTCACCAAATAATTTGATTTCTTTCATCTTTAATACTTTAGAATATCATATCCATCATCCAGAAAGATGAGTTTTTAATGCAAAGATTAAATAGAAATCCTTACTAATTAGTGTCTGTCTATAAATTCAATTTCGATTGATTTTCAATGACTTTTACCCCGCCCCTAAAGGGTGAAGCCATTGAAAATCAGCACTCCCTTCAGGGTTTGGGGTAAATGGTGATTTTCAATGGATGGCATTATGGACAGACACTAATTATAGTACCAGTGGGTTTTGCCAAACAGGAATGGTGATATTGATAATGAGTTGGATAGGTATCAGGATAAAAGAATGGATTATAATTCTGCCAATTTGAAATGTGTCATGCAAAAAAATCAATAAGACAAATTACAATAACCTTTTGAACAAGTAAATATTATTGTGTTCCTGTTCTTCTTTAAATCTTTTGTATAGATCACTCTCAATTAACTTTTTTAAATGTTGCTGGCTAGTTGCTGACCAAACCAATATGCCATCCACGAAGAATGGATTGTTTTTCAATTCACCGTTATTTTCACTTTTGCCAACATACGCCGCCTTTATACCACCGTAGTATAAAGTAGTATTGTTATTGGCTAATCTCTTTAACATTTCATAATCAGTGGAAGTAGCACCATTTTTATTTTGGAAAATATGTACAAGGTATTTGTCACTACCTTTATATTTTCTCCCAATCTTAGCTGTACCATCATTGTCATCAAAGCGATAGGTAAATCCAAAAACAAAATCTTTTACAGAAGCAAGCCTTATCAAACTTTTAAACAAGAATATCTTATTCGAGATCATTTGTAGGAAATTGTCAGCTTTTGGGTAGCCTACAATAAGAAGGTAGTCTCTATCAAATTGCTCTTCACCCTCCCATTTTTCTAACATTTTCCCCTTAAATATCCCTTTGCCTTGAACTGCACGAACATGGGGATAGGCCAGCAAAATATAAAATGTATAAAGCCACTCGCTCTTAAGATTAAACCAATTGATGGCATGAATTGGTTTATCCAGTGAAAATGCTTCGTTTGTATTTGTAACTGTAATGGAAACTTTTTTATTTAATGCTATTGTTTTAATTTGATTAGCCATCAGCATTTCTTTGAATGAGTAATTTAAACAATTTATGGTCGAGGGAGGATTTCAAACCCCAAATTTACCTTACAATTACAGTAAATAATGGAACCTGACAATATAAAGAGACATTATAGATCCTGTAACCTATGTGAAGCAATATGTGGTTTGGTAATCGAACACAATGGTAAAGAAGTAATATCCATAAAAGGGGACAAAAAGGATCCTTTCAGTCAGGGATTTATTTGCCCGAAGGCGGTTGCATTACAGGATATACATGCAGATCCAAACCGGTTGAAGAAACCTGTAAAAAAAGAGAACGGTAAATGGATAGAAATTTCATGGGAAGAGGCTACGGATATTGTTACAGGTAAATTGAAGAAGATTATAGAAGACTCCGAGAAGGATGCCATAGGTATTTACCAGGGAAATCCATCCATTCACAATCTTGGCACCATGCTTTTTTCGGATGCGTTTTTCAAGAAAATCGGGACAAAGAATAGATTCTCAGCCACCTCTGTGGATCAATTGCCGCATCATTTTGTATCACAGGAGATGTTTGGGCATTCATTGTTTTTATCCATTCCTGATATTAACCGTACAGATTATTTACTAATCCTGGGGGGCAATCCTATGGTATCGAATGGGAGCATGATGACCGTTTCCGGATTTCCTCGTAAACTAAAGGATATACAAGCCAGGAATGGAAAAGTAGTTGTAGTTGACCCTAGGAAAACCGAAACTGCAATAAAAGCAGATGAACACTTATTTATTAAACCCGGTAAAGATGTTTACTTTTTGGCAGCATTGGTAAATGAAGTGTTGAAGAATGACAAAGACCTGGAGAAGTTGCCCGAGTGGACAAAAGGAAGCTCGATCGTTAAAAAAATATTTGAGCGGTTTACTGTAGAGTCAGTTGCCGGGATAACAGGTATCAGCAAAGAGAAAATCATTAATGTTGCCAATAACTTTACCAAGGCGAAATCGGCGGTATGCTACGGCAGAATGGGTGTTTCAACCCAGAAGTATGGCACGTTAAGCCAATGGCTGATCCACTTATTAAATATAATCACTGGAAACATTGATAAACCAGGAGGCATGATGTTTTCTGACCCAGCCATCAATCTCACTCGATACATTTCTAAAAATGGCACACAGCATAAATATAATAGATGGCAAAGCAGGGTTAGAAAAGCACCAGAATTTAATGGTCAACTTCCGGTTTCAGCATTGGCAGAAGAATGCCTGACTCCAGGAGAGGGACAGATTAGGGCCATGGTGACCAGTGCTGGGAATCCGGTACTTTCCACCCCAAACGGAACTCAACTTGATAAAGCATTTGAAGGATTGGAGTTTATGGTATCTATTGATATCTATATTAATGAAACTACCAAACATGCCGATGTGATTTTGCCCCCTGCCACCGGATTGGAAATTGAACACTATGATCTGGCTCTTAACAGTTTGGCAATTCGCAATATCGCTAAATATTCAGCTCCTTTATTTCCAAAAGAAAGAGGGGCTAAGTATGACTGGGAGATTTTCAAAACGCTTACTAAAAAAATGTCCAAAAAGCCTTTTGGAATCAAAAGATTGATAGCTGGGATTATGAGCCCTTCCCTCCTCTTGAGATTTGGCCTGTTTAAGGGTAAATACAAAATCAGCTTAAGAAAGTTGAAAAAGGAAAAACATGGAATAGACCTTGGACCATTGCGGCCTTGTTTGCCAATGGGATTATTCACCAAAGATAAATTGGTTAACCTTGCCCCTGGATTATTTGTAAGGGAATTGGAGAAAATCAAATTGTCAAATCAATCAGGTGGTGATTTATTACTGATCGGAAGGAGGCATTTAAGAAGCAATAAT
>CBDVAV010000615.1:0-3342 GCA_965372055.1 uncultured bacterium
AACGCCTCCTTCCCTAACCCAATCAGGTAATTGTACATGTAATCCGGTTGAGCTTGCAGGGTAAGTATAAATATCCGCAGTAATTGGCAAACCATCATTCCTGGCTTGTTCAATTTTTTCAATGGCCTGATCCAGTTTATGCCAATTGGATTCACCCGAGGCTTTTAGATGGTAAATTTCCGATGAAATACCTGCCTCCCTGGATATTGTAATCAGTTCATCTATTGCCTCTAATAAGTGGTCACCTTCATTTCGAATATGGGAGATATACATCCCATTGTATTCTGCAGCTACCTTGGCAAGTTCTACCAACTCTTCAGTATCTGCTGATCCACTTGGGGCATACAAAAGTGATGAGGAAATCCCAACTGCCCCTTCTTCCATCGCCTGTCTTACTAAGTCTTTCATTTGCTGCATTTCTTCATGAGTAGCTTCCCTGTTGTCATATCCGATAACATGTCTACGAAGTGTGCCATTGCCTACAAATGAAGCAACATTGGTAGATATTCCCTTATTTTCCATGAATTGAAGATATTCTCCCAAGGTGGTCCACTCAATATTATATTTTATGTCATTCTGATTTTCCTTTATCTCCAGTTTCATACTGTCGGTAAGAGGGCCCATTGAGCTTCCCTCTCCTAAAACTTCAAGGGTAACACCCTGCCGGATATCCCCCTGAGACCTGCCATCTTCGATCAGGGAAACATTGGCCCAACTGAGCATGTTGATGAACCCTGGCGATACAGCAAGGCCTTTAACATCAATCCTTTGCTTGGCAATTGCATCTGCCAAATCCCCTATGGCAGCAATGGTATCAGCATTGACAGCGATATCCGTGGCAATAGGCGCATTGCCCGATCCATCATAAACATTTCCATTACTGATAATTAAATCATACTGAGGTGCAGAGGTACAAGCTACGATTAAGAGTGTAAAAATAATTACTGGATATTTCATTGCTTTGAATTGATTTATTTAATTGGATAATTGTCTTTGATTTATTGTTTTTAAATTACGCCGCTAAAGTTAACAAAACCATGAATCTATCTAAACAAACTCTGCTTATCTTAATTCTTGTGGTGATTTTTATCTACCCTTTTACAATCAGTGCCCAACTGTCGAGGGTCGAGAAAAAGATAGCTAACTATGTCGATCAGCATGATGACGAAGCTTTAAAGCTCTTGGAGGAAGTGATAAACATCAACAGTGGATCAATGAATTTCGAAGGAGTGAAAAAGATAGGACAGATATTTATGGATAAATTCGATGCAATAGGCCTGGAAACACGTTGGGTGGATGGCAAAGCCTTTCATCGATCCGGTCACCTGATAGCTGAACACCAGGGAAAAGGCCCCACACTTTTGCTAATTGGTCATCTGGATACAGTGTTCGAGCCTGACAGTCCCTTTCAACTGTTCAAAATACTGAACGACACCATTGCACTAGGGCCCGGAATAGCAGACATGAAAGGTGGCGATGTTATAATCGTGAAAGCACTGGAAACCTTAAAGGAAGTTGGGCTCTTGCAAGAGATGAATATTATCGTGGTGATGACTGGTGATGAGGAATTGAGCGGAAGGCCATTGGAGCTTGCCCGAAAGGATCTAATTGATGCTGCCAAGGCGGCAGATTATGCTTTGGGATTTGAAAATGGGGATGGTGATCCAACCACAGCCATTGTATCACGGCGTGGATCCATTGGATGGGAATTAAAAGTGACCGGTGTTCCGGCCCATTCATCACAGATCTTCAGGGAAGATGTAGGTGCGGGTGCTATTTTCGAAGCCTCAAGAATATTAAATGGCTTCTATGAAAGTATGGCCGGGGAGCAATTCCTCACCTTTAACCCTGGGATGATGGTGGCAGGAACCAGTGTGGAACATGACAAAGCCATGGATAGTGGTACTGCATTTGGCAAAAGCAATGTTGTTTCCAAAGATGTAATTGTCACTGGTGACCTTCGTGCTATTTCCCCGGACCAATTGAAAAAAGCCAAAGCAACTATGAAAGGGATAGTGGGCAAACACAGGCCTCAGACCACGGCTGAAATTACTTTTGGAGAAGGCTATCCTCCCCTCGCCCCGACCGATGGCAATTATAAATTACTAGGATATTTTGACCAAGTGAGCCGTGATTTGGGATTTGGCCCGGTAACTGCAGTGGATCCAATCAGGGCTGGTGCAGCAGATGTATCTTTTACTGCTGGTCATGTTGACATGGCCATTGATGGCCTGGGCCTGGGAGGTGCTGATGATCATACCGTAAATGAAACCGGTGATCTTAGAACATTACCGATGCAGATTAAACGTGCCGCGGTTTTGATTTACCGGCTATCGGCGGGGAAGGTTAAGTGATGGATTGGTTATTCGTTGATTTAGCCCTACTCAGGTACTGTCTTAAAAAGCAAGCATTTCAACAGGATTATCAATGAGTGATTACTCATTACTCTGATGCCCTTGTTGGTGTTCTTCACCAACAAGCAATAGGGAGCAGACGAACAATAAGTAGGCAAAGTTAAATATTTAGATTTAATAAGTATGTATGCCAAAGAACATGCGGAGTTTATAACAGTAACATGCCTGGAATGGAAACATATATTAAAAGAAGATAGGTTTAAAGATATTATAACAGCTAGTTTAAGCTTTTTAAGTAACGCGAAGCGGATAAGCGTATATGGTTTTGTTATTATGTCAAACCATTTTCATTTAATTTGGCAAATGATTGGTGATCATAAAAGGGAAGAAGTGCAGCGTGATTTTTTGAAATATACAGGACAGCAGATATTAAAACATTTGCGCAACGAAAAATCTGAATTGCAAAAAGAGCTATTAGTGCAGGCAAAAGACCGTAAGTATCAGGTATGGGAGAGAAATTCGCTTGGTGTACCTTTATGGTCTTCAGGTGTATTCAACCAAAAGCTGGAATATATACATTATAACCCGGTAAAGGCAGGATTGTGCAAATATCCGGAAGATTATAGGTATTCTAGTGCACGTTTTTATGAGAAGAACAAAAATGATTGGGATTTTTTGGTTCATCACGAGGGGTAAGGATTAGTTGGTAGTGGTTAAACAGGTATCACGTTTGTTGGTGAAGAACACCAACAAAGGCGGAAGGTATACTTTTTACTAACCTGGGTTTATAAATAGACGGGACGGGTATACTTTTTACTAACCTGGGTTTACTAAAAGATGGGACGGGTATACTTTTTACCAACCTGGGTTTACTAAAAGATAAGACGGGTTTACTTTTTATCAACCTGGGTTTACAAAAAGATAAGACGGGTATACTTTTTACCAACCTGGGTTTACTAAAAGATGGGACGGGTTTACTTTTTACCAA
>CBDVAV010000616.1:0-3330 GCA_965372055.1 uncultured bacterium
TGGTTATAATTTGGACCAAGATATGTATCCCAACCTTCCAAATCATTTCCATTAAAAAGCGATTGCCAAGCGTATTTCTCAGTGGATTGAGTACCACATCTTATAAAGATCAACCCCAGTAATACGAAAATTGTGGATTTGATTTTAAGAGCCATCTTGTTATTCATTCTTTTTTTGGTATCGGAGGCGGCCCTTCCGGAAGCATGGCCTTGAAAATCTGATCGCCTTTTTTCTCTTCAAATTCAGCCTTTATTTTAGTCCTGAGGGATGCATCTTGAAACAGATCTACCATGGTTGTACCAATAGCTTTTGCTGCGTACAGCATACCTTTGTGGCCAATAGACATGCCACCACAAGCCACAACTGCCCATGAATGCCATGGTGTCCCAATGGGAGCAGTGGCAACGGAAAGCCTTATCTCGGGAACAACCCAACTCACATCCCCTACATCCGTTGACCCACCACCTGGATGCTCCCTGGTTTCTTCAAAGGGGACAATCTCGGAACTTAAACCATTTTGTGGTTTACCGGTAGCTTGCTGAATTTTCCTGGCAAATTCAATCTCTTCTGAAGTATAGGTTATTGGGCCCAGCATTTCCAGATTGTCATGCATTGCTTTTCCACCAGTCCTGTTAACCAGTATTTCATAATCACCACCATTTAAAGATATTTTATAATCCACTCCAGCCATTATTGCTGCACCTCTGGCAATTTCCTGCACCCTTTCATAAACTTCTGCGACTACACTTCTTTTGGAGTCCCTGATCCACATCCACACCTTGGCATATTCTGGCACCACGTTGGGGACATCACCACCGGCTTTTATAGCGTAGTGCATTCTCACTGTAGGTTGCACATGCTCCCTGAATACGTTAACCCCCATGTTGAACAACTCCATTCCATCAACAGCGCTTCTGCCATTCCAGGGGTCGGCTGAGGCATGGGCAGATTTACCAAAAAATTCCACATTGAAATCAACCATGGCCAATGAACTCTGCACATTGGCTTTAGTAGTCTGGCTTGGATGCCAATCCAGTGAAATATCCACATCATCAAACACACCATCCCTGGCCATGTATATTTTGCCACCTATTGCTTCTTCTGCTGGTGTTCCATAAAACCTTACCGTTCCATTGAGCTTTCCAGCTTCGATTAACTCTTTAATAGCTAGTGCCGCTCCCAAACTGCCAGCCCCAAACATATTATGTCCACAACCATGACCGGCAGCACCGTCATTTAAAGGTTCTTTAACTGGTGCGGCCTTTTGAGAAATTCCCGGTAAGGCATCAAACTCACCTAACACTGCAATTATTGGACTGCCAGAGCCGTAACTGGCTAAAAATGCGGTGGGCATACCAGCGATCCCCCGCTCAACTGTAAATCCTTGTAACTCTGCATAATCGGCCAATATTTTAGAAGATTCGTATTCCATCAATGCCGTTTCTGCCAGTTCCCAAACTTTATCACTGAGGCCTATTAACTCTTGTTGATGCGTTTCCACAGAGTTTATTATAGCCAGTTTTTCTTTTGATAACTTTTTGTTCTTCTGTGCAAACAGTTGGTTTGATAAAAAGAGCAAAACAATTAGTGATGAGTATTTACTGTACTTCATGATGTTTAGTATTGGTTGATGTTCATTTTAGGGTGATAGAATATCGGCACAAATTAACTTAAAAAATATAAATATGCATATATATGTAACTATTAAGGTTTGATAAGGTTTTCGTAAATGATATTGAAAAATGCAACTATTTGGGTAAAATTCAAGTCTATAGTAAAACAATTGTTAAGTATAAAAATGAATAGTTACCCAATAATTTATTATTGGTTCTCATAACAACAAACCCTCAAAACAATGCTTAAAAATTATATAAAAATTGCCTTCAGAAACATAATGAGGCAGAAAGGTTACTCATTTATCAATATATCAGGATTGGGAGTAGGTATGGCTGCTTGTATCCTTATATTGTTAAATGTACAGGACGAATTGAGCTACGATAAATATCATGAAAAATCAGACCGGATCTACCGGGTTACCCGCGAATGGCTAAATGAAGATGGGGAATCCAGTTTGCACCTGGGACACGTTGCCCCTCCGTTTGGGCCATTATTGAAAAATGATTTTGAAGGAATTGTTCTCAATGCCGTGAGGTTTAATTCTGGTTATGGTCCTTTAATTAGTTATGAAGATACCAAAATTGTAGAAACAGGGTATTTCTGGGTAGATCCAGACGTATTTGAAGTATTCTCATGGAATATGACCGGCGGTGATCCTCAAAGTGCCCTGGTTGAACCAAATTCTTTAGTTTTGACCCAAACCACGGCCGAAAAATATTTTGGTGATGAAGACCCTCTTGGTAAATCCATGACATTTAACAATTTCGGAATTGAAGTGGAAATGAAAGTGACAGGAGTTATGGAAGATGTGCCGTTAAACTCCCACTTTAAATTCGGCATATTGGCTTCCTTCAAAACATTGGAAAATTTTATGGGTGCCCAAAACTTGATGAGCGATTTTGGAAGCAACAATTATGCTACCTATCTTCTTTTCCCAGAGGATTACAACATTGAAGATTTCAAATCGCGATTACCCGACTTTCAAGAAAGTCATCTGGGGCCTACAAACAGTGGGGCACCTGTATGGGAAAGAAACCGTTTGCATATGATGAATATCGGGGACATTCATCTACATTCCCATCTCGACTCGGAAATTGAACCTAACAGCGACATCGCTTATGTATATATTTTTGCAATTATTGCAATATTGACCTTGGTCATTGCCTGTATCAATTTTATGAACCTTTCCACGGCAAGATCTGCAAAGCGTGCCCAAGAGGTAGGATTGAGAAAAGTAATGGGGGCGTTTAGAGGTGCATTAATCCGGCAATTCATAACCGAGTCTATATTATTTGCCATATTGGCGTTAGTTCTCGCGTTGGCAATTGTCTACTCTGTTCTTCCTACATTCAATGATTTTATCAGCAAAGACCTCTCAATGGATCTTACCGGTAATTTGTTTGTTTTATTTTTATTGATCGGGATCACAATATTTGTAGGGGTGGTGGCAGGAAGTTATCCTGCGTTTTACCTTTCGGCCTTTCAACCAGCTTCTATTCTAAAAGGTGAACATAAATCAACCAAGAAAACCGTGAACCTTCGTTCTGTTCTTGTTGTATTGCAATTCTGTATTTCAATCGTGTTGATTATTGGGGTAGGAATTGTTCAGGATCAGTTGAAATACATGCGAACCAAGAAGTTGGGTTTTGACAAAGACAATATGCTGATTTTACCATCAAACCAACAGATTTACAATAAATTTGAATCCTTAAA
>CBDVAV010000617.1:0-3319 GCA_965372055.1 uncultured bacterium
ATTGAAGAATTGACAGATCTTGTAGAAGAGGCAGTATTAAAAGAGTTCGACAGGATTACAGACCGGGGCGGAGTGTTGGGTGCCATGGAGACCATGTACCAACGGGGTAAAATCCAGGAAGAAAGCCTCTATTATGAAACCCTTAAACATAGCGGGGAATTTCCCATCATCGGCGTGAACACATTTTTATCTTCGGACGGCTCTCCCACGGTGCTTCCACGGGAAGTAATAAGAGCCACGAAAGAAGAAAAAGAATACCAGATAACCATGCTGGAGAATCTTCACCAAAGAAATCAAAAAATTGGTGTTGATTTGTTAAATGGTCTACAAAGATCAGCTATTCAGAATAAGAACCTCTTCGAATCCTTGATGGAAGCCTCTAAATATTGCTCATTGGGGCAGATCACCAATGCCCTGTTTGAGGTTGGTGGGCAGTACAGGAGGAATATGTAAGTGTAAGTTTATTTTATGGATTTTATTTCGAGAATAAATTTTCCCACTGTATAACAGTAAAAACTTGTAGGTACAAACACATATGAAATTTTATCGATCATTGATCTATCCGTAATATTTATTGTTGTTACAACTACTTTTTCAAGATCATTTGCATTACAAAATTTTTTTAGACTGTTCAATTCTCTGGGATTCTCAGCAAACCTATTTGTCCACTTAATCTCAACTGCCCATTCAGGTTTTATATTTTCACCTAATTTAACAATATCTACTTCACCATCTTTCCATCTGGAATAGTGTAGAGTGAATTGAGTATCATGTTGCCATTGAGAAAAAATTGCCGTTTCCACCATTTTCCCCATTTGCTTATCATTTGATGTAATTGGAGAAAATAGAGCACTCCTTAAAGAAGGATTGGTTAGGTAAACCTTAAAGAAATTGGCCCTTTTAAAGCGTTTTGCATTAAAATCAACCCTATAAACAATCTTAATAAGGAATGCCGCTTCTAAATAAGTGAGATATTTTTTAATAGTGTTTTTTGCTACACCTGAATTTTTGGATAATTTATCCAAAGAGAATTCATCCCCGGAATTATAGGCGATTGATGTAAACAGGGAATTCAATTCCTGAATGTCCTGAATTCCATATAGGCTTGGAAGATCCCTCAGTAGTACTTTATCAATAATATCGTTTCTAATATACCGTCCAGGGTCAGACCTAATTTCCTCTGAAAAAATTACTTCCGGATAACCTCCATAATTTATATAATCAATAAAATGCTTGTTAAACTCTTCAATATTATTAATAGAATAATCATTATCCTCTATATTAATTAATTTGCTTAATCCCTTTAGCTCTATATACTCATGAAAAGTCAATGGTGGTAAAATAAACTCTGTAAATCTCCCTGCGCCCGACTCCTGACTTTTCAACTTTAAAGCTGCAGCAGCTGAACCTGAAGTTATAAACTTTACCGAATGGTAAGAATCAACCAATGTTTTAAGGTGCACTTCCCACTCTTTCAAATACTGGATTTCATCAAAGAATACTAAGAAATTGGAGTATGATTTTACTTTTAGAGCTTCCCTGCAAAGCCTGAATAATTCTTCAAGTCCAATTCCATTGTAGATCGGTGTTTCTACAGATAAATAAATGATCTTTTTAGGGGAAATCCCCTGTTCTATTAAATTTTGAATCATTTGGTGAATGAGCACAGTTTTCCCGACCCGCCTTGGCCCCATTAAAACCACAGCTCTCTTTACACCTTTTGACTCCACTATTGGTTTAAACAACTTGAAGTATTCCCTCTTTTTCATTCTTGCATAAAACGGGTCTATCTTGCCTGTTTTCCACCAAGGGTTTTCAAATTTTATCCTTTCAATAATTTGTTCTTTGGAAAATGTAGTTTTCATCAACTAAGATCAATCGATTGACTCTAATTGCAAATATAAGAAATTAAGATCAATTGATTGATCTTAGCTGAGATTTTATTTTTGAATTGATGAAAATGGCAACTTAAACCTGTGAAGTGGCTTTTGCCTTTGAATGTTTGTTATGATTATCGATACCCTCTTTCAAATAATGGGTAGGGGTCATACCAGTATATTTCTTAAAGTAGTTATTGAAAGAGGCCTTGTTATTAAAACCTACATCAAAAGCAAGTGCCAGTAAAGTGCGATTATCCAATCCATCGGTTAGCTCTTTTTTGGCCTCTTCCACACGATATTGATTAACAAAATCAAAAAAGTTTAAGTTGAGATGTTCATTGATAACCTGTGACAGATGATGGGGAGCTATCTCAAGCTCTTCCGCCAGGGTTAAAAGTTTCAATTCGTTATCAAGGTATGGCTTATTTTTTTGCATGAACTCCATTAGCTGCTCAAGATACAAATTGGACTTCTCTGGAGTAAGCCCTGTTTTTTCGTACTTTGTTGATTTGATATATCTTTTCAAATCATCACGGAAAATCTCTGGTTGCTGGATTGCATTATAACCAATTACATAAACCAGAATTGTTACTGGAATTATATATAGATAATCCATATCCCTTGTATAAAAAGTGGTAAAGAACAAGATAATCAGGAAAACTACGGATGAGATCAGAATTACAATCAGCCCAAGATTTAGGTTTCTAAGCCATGCTAAATTAATGCTATCAATATTTGAATAATTGGTTTTTATCCTTTCAGAATAATCTTTTAATTCCCTATTGGCAACTAAAATGTAAGAGAGCATGTGGAAAAATTGCAATATAAATACCAACCCATAAAACCATTGCATGGGAGTAGTGCCCATATCAGAGTATTTGATTACCGAAAGCATTCCATAATGGACTGCACGGTCAGGAAAAGGGTCATTAATAAACAGAGGAATTAAAATTGCTATTAAGGCAAAAGGCAGAAAATGCACTAATTGTTTTTGTCCGATTTTGAAATCATCCCTGGTACGTGCCAAAACATAAAAATATGCCAATGGGCCCAATATAAACCAAGAGCCTAACCGAGTGCCATAAAAAAGGTTAAATTCTACCGGAAAAACATTGCGGATGGATAAAAACTCAAGCTGCAACCAAACAAGTGCCAGGATAAGAAAGATCAATATCCTGTTACCCAGTTTAGACCTGATCTTTCTTGTTAACAGCAGCCAAGAGAATCCTAATCCATTGGTAACTCCCAAAATAATCAGGATAGACCATATGTCGAGAGTTAGGTTCACTTATTGGGTTGTTCTTATGGATATATATACAAGTTTTCTGACTTAAAAGTTATCATAATACAGAAAATTTTCGGATGTACATTTCTCCACTAGGTTATTCCCTTTATCATTTAGCATTCTCAAAATGTCATTTGGAGGTAGTAACGGTTGC
>CBDVAV010000618.1:0-3312 GCA_965372055.1 uncultured bacterium
ATCCCTCGCACAAAATTATTGCTCAGGGAATTGGGGTCATCTTCAGAATGACTGAAATGTTCAAAATGTTGATTGCGATAATCAAATAAATTAAGTCCATTATCATAAGTGCCAAACCACAGGTTTTCCTGGTAATCCTCCATCATTGTCATTATTCTGTTACCACTCATGGAATATCTGTTTTTTTCTGAATGCCGATAGTTAACAAACTCATTTTGCTGTTCATCATAAAGAAATAACCCTCCGAATTTAGATCCTACCCATAAATTCCCCTTACTGTCGCGCATGATACTATTGATGCTTTTATCTTTCAGGTATTCTGATTTATTGGCTGGATATTCACTTGTGATAAAGGAATTATTGTTATTGTCAATCTGCAATAGTCCGCCATCGGTCCCAATCCACATAGTGCCATTTTTACCTTCTTTTATAACATTGACTTTATTTTGACCGATCGATCCTGTTTCACCATTGTTGAATGAAAAATTACTAAAAGTCTCATTTTCAAGATTAAATATGCTAATTCCCCTTCCGCTGGTTCCCAACCATAAGTTCCCATCCCTGTCTTCCATCATACTTGAAACCCAGTTGGTTATCGGTGCACCTGGTATGTATGCGCGGTTTGTAAAGTGTACGAAGGACTGGCTAGCTGGATCAAATAGATCCAGCCCTCCGTCTAATGTTCCAACCCATATATTTCCTTTGCTATCTTCAAACAAGCTCCCTACAGCCTTATCGCTTATAGACCCAGGATCACTTTCTGAATGTTGAAAGCGTTTGAATTTTTGTGTCCTGATATCAAATAAGTTTACCCCTCCGTTATTTGTACCAACCCATAAGTTACCATTACTGTCTTCAATTATAGACCTGATATAGTTCCCGCTAAGGCTTGTGCTGTCTTCGGGGTCGTGACTGAATACTTTAAAAGTATAGCCATCAAACCGGTTCAATCCATCTTCTGTCCCAATCCAAATAAATCCCCTACTATCTTGGATAAGGGCAATGCAACTTACTTGAGAAAGCCCTTGATCAATGGTATAACGCCTGAATTTCAAGTCCTTTTGTGCCTTAACCGAGGATGGAATCAATAAGGCCAGCAACAAGGGGAATGATAAGCAATATAGGTATAGCTTCTTCAAAATAAATTACAAGCAAGTTTTAGAAGGCAGACAGCAGATCATCTTTCTTTAAATAGCAAATAGTTGAAAAGGTACACAAGATATAGAAGGTCAAGTTATTTCTAGGTTCAAATTTCTATTAAAACCTGCCCATGTACTTCGCCTTTCAATATTTGCTTAATTAGTGTCTGTCTATAAATTCAATTTCGATTGATTTTCAATGACTTTTACCCCGCCCCTAAAGGGTGAAGCCATTGAAAATCAGCACTCCCTTCAGGGTTTGGGGTAAATGGTGATTTTCAATGGATGAAATTATGGACAGACACTAATTAAGCATCCCCTTTATGAGAAACGCAGATTCAAATTATATATTTGCAAGCAATCTACTTCCATTTTCAAATTTAGTTTATAGCATAGGAAGGAGGATTATAGGTTATTCATGAGTTTCAGGCAAAGTCAATTTCATTGTAGTTCCCTTACCCAAGTTGCTTTGTACTTCAATTGTCCCCTCAAGTTTCTTTGCCAATGCTTTGATTATAGCCATGCCTAACCCACTGGAACTTTCCCCTCCAGTGGGCCTGGCACTCAATTTCTGGAATTTTTTAAACAATTTCTTCTGATCGTCTTCACTTATTCCAGGCCCCTCGTCCCTAATCAAGAATTTTATCTGGTTGTTCCCGTCACGGGCTTCAATATATATATTCGTGCCTTTTTCTGAAAACTTGATGGCGTTGGTTAATATATTGTCCAATATGCGGAGTAGAAGGTCTTTACTGGTTGTTATTTGAAGGCTCTTTTTACTGATATTGGTATGTAAGATTTGTTCCTTTCTGGCCAATTCTTGCTTATAACTTTCCAGCCAATTGGGAATTAGTTTACCTAATACAATGGTTTCCGTTTCAAGTGTGGCGTCTTTATATTCAAAAGCATGTACATCGAGAAGATCCTGGATTAAATGTGATCCCTGCCTAATAATCACGTCTACTTTACCTAGATAGTCCTTTTGTTCCGAGTTCAACTCACCTACCATGGGCATCAATTGCATAAATCCTTTGATCCTGTTCAAAGGGGAGTTAAGGTCATGGGCTACAATGTTGATCATCCCATCTTTCTCCCGGTTGAGTTCTTCAAGGTTGTCATTCTGCCTTAAAATTTCTTCTTTTTGATTTTGAATATCCTCTTTTTGATTCTCTATCTCACTGGTACGTTCCCGCACTTGGTGTTCAAGCTCGGTTTTTTGACGTTTGAGGATAGAAGTCCGGACTTTGTAAAATGATAATATACTTCCTACAATTAGAATTGTCCATAAAGATTTTGCCCACCATGTTTGCCACCAGGGGGGCAGAATTATTACATTAACGCTGGTTCCTTCCTCGTTCCAATATCCATCGTCATTAGAAGCTTTAACCTTAAAGACATATTCGCCGGGGGGAATATTGGTATAAGTAGCCCTGCGGTATTTATAATCTGTTAAGGTCCAACCTTTATCAAAGTTCTCCAGTTTATATGCAAACTGATTTTTTTCGGGTTGACGGTAATTAAGGGCAGAAAATTCAAATCCAAAAATGAAATCATCATGATTTAATACAATTTCATTGATTTCATTTATACTCTGAGGTAAAGCCGTTGTGTCATTAATTGATACTGGTTTATTAAAGAGCAGAAATTCTGTCAGTACCACCGGAGGGATGAAGGTGTTTTCCTCGATATCTTCGGGATAAAATGCATTAAAGCCTTCAATTCCACCGAAGTACATTTTTCCGGAATGGCCTTTGAGGGAGGCCCCGGTACTGAATTCATTTCCCTGCAGGCCATCATCAATGGTGTACCAGGTGAAAGTTTCGATCTCCGGGTCAAATTTATTTATGCCTTTATTTGTACTGATCCAAAGCTTACCAATATCATCCTCAAGAATCCCATAGATTACTTCATTGGACAAACCCTCCCTTGTTCCATATCTTTTGAATGTCCCACTCTGGGGATTGAATAAATTCAAACCGCCAGTTGTTCCCACCCATAACCGGCTTTTGCTGTCTTCGTAGATGGACTTTACGAAATTGTGGCTTAAAGAAGAATCATCTTCTAATGAATTCAAAAAGTGTTTAAAAGTTTTATTTTGAGGATCAAACAAGTCCAGGCCTCTTTCCGTCCCAATCCAAAATTCACCCTTAGTATTTTCTAAAGTGACCCAAAC
>CBDVAV010000619.1:0-3312 GCA_965372055.1 uncultured bacterium
TTAAAAGTACTTTGTATTACAAAGTATATGGTTAAAAAAATTATTTAATTAACTTTTCAATGGCTTTTATATGTTTGATAAATGCTTCTCTTCCTTCAATGGTGACAGAATATTTAGTATTGGGTTTCCGGCCCAAAAACTCTTTATTAAAAGTTATATATTCATTATTCTCCAGGGATTTCAAATGACTGGCAAGATTACCATCAGTGGCCTCCAATAAATTTTTCAAGGTATTAAAATCAAGGAAGTCGTTCACAACTAATGCTGACATGATGCCTAACCTGATTTTGTTTTCAAACGCTTTATTTAAATTCTTTAGTATTTCCTTCACGACCCATACTTTACCTGCATAAATATTCCATAAATAATGTGCAAAGCCCCAAAACCTATAGCCCAATAAAGTAATCCATATCCAATAAAATAAGTTGCTGTCAGACCTAATGCAATCTGCAATATTCCTAAACTTCTTATATCGTGCAGGGTAAATTTACTGGCATTAACCAGCGCTAATCCATAAAAGATTAATGTTAAAGGAGCAACAAGTCCCAGGTATCCTTGTAAAAGCAGCATTAGACATAATAAGCCTCCGGTTACCAGGGGGATTAGCAGATTTATTATAAGTCGTTTGGTTTGGGCATCCCACAATTTTTGCTTTGTGCGTTTGGCTTTTAGAACCGTAAAGTAAACACTTGATATTAGTGATAAAATTAATACCCCTATTGCAATGCTAAATAGTATTGTTAAATTCTCCTTGGTTAACTCTACCTTTTTGTATCCAAGATAATCTTGACCTACATACACTGTTTGATATGCCAAATATGCCCCTGCCAAGGCTATGATTCCAGCGGAAACCCCAGACCATCCACTCAGTGAAATGAACCTAGAGGAACGGTTCATGATGTCCTTTATTTCTTTTATATCCTCTAAATATTTTTCTTGCTTTTCCATTAAAAGTACTTTGAATTACAAAGTAAGTATACGAAAATGTGTAAATCAAGTTTTAATAAACATTTTTTTATCAGAAGGAGTTACTTTAAAGTCTCTTTGACCTTAGTTGCATTATCAATCTACGGTCTCAAACCAACCTATTTTAGCCTCATTCGCAGTTAATTCTTCACCTTCAGCATCAATCTCTATGATCTCATCTTTTTTCTTTTCAAGATAATTTTGATAATGGCCATAAGACTCCCATTTGTCAACTGTAAGATATACATTTGGTTCATGGATATTTTGGACAAATTCAGTAGTTAAATATCCAGTATTTTCCCTAAATAAATTTACCCATTTACCGTTTTGGCCATACAATTCTTCAAATCCCTTAATTGAGCCTTCTTTAACTTCGTATTTCCAGATTGCAACAAACATGGTTTCAATTATAATTAATTATAAAGTGTTTATAAGATTTTCTCACCTTCCTCTAAATTAACAGAAGTTTTAATCTACAACCTATCAGAAGTGACTTTGACTTTTTAACTATTTATTCAGTAACTTGATATCTACTTCAAGAAAAATTATAAATACTATGAAACGACTTAATGAAGCCTTTCAATGGCTAGATAACAACGACAGTCTTGCCTATTCACTTATTCGAATTTTTTTAGGTGTGGCATTGTTCGTCCGTGGTTGGATATTTTTCTCAAACCCTGGCGAAATCACAAAATTGGCTTCAGTTGATAACATGCACATGTGGTATTCTTATATTACAATTGCTCATTTGATTGGTGGTTTCCTCTTAACTCTAGGATTTCTGTCACGGGTTGCAGCCTTATTGCAAGTCCCGGTTCTTTTGGGAGCGGTTTTTATCGTTCACACAAAGCAGGACTTAATGATGGTTGGGCAATCCCTGGAACTGGCGGTGCTGGTACTGGTGCTGCTGGTTATATTTAGTTTGTTTGGCCCAGGATCATTTTCCTTAAACAAGTATTTAGCAAAAAGGAGATTAAGGAATGTTTCGGAGCGTGAGGCTGGAGTGCTTGCTTGATTTCAATTTAGAATTTAGGGTTTAGTGTTTATAATTTGACCTGAAAGATGATATTGCCTGGAATTTAGAATGGAGATTATTATTTAATATCCTTCCATAAAAGTTGCTATATCAATTTCGAAGTAAACGCAAATAGCATCAAGTGTACTTATTGTTAAATTCGACTTGCCACTTTCTATTCTACCAATGTGAATTTTTGTATCGATGTAAACAACTTCTTGAGAAATTCCTTTCCGTTCTCTTAGTCTTTTAATCTTGATAGCAATTCGATCAAGGAGTTCTTGGTTTCTAATTTGACCCATTGCGGAAAATTGTGTGAAAAGGAGAACTTTAACAATGACGTATTAGTCATTATCGTAATAACTTACTATAATTGCATAAAATAAATTGTGATGGACGACAGTCAAATCTTAAAAGAATTTGGTAACCATATCAAGGCTATTAGAAACGAGAAGAAGATTTCGATTTACCAAATCTCAAATTCCTGTTCAGTTGAAGATAAATACATGATCAAGATAGAGAATGGAAAAATTGATTGTCATTTAGACTTCCTTTTCGTACTTGCAAAGGCTTTGGATGTAACAGTTAGTAGCTTAATGGATTTATAAGCCGAGTTTAGAATTGATTTATGGTTAGAAAGTGATTTTGGCTCAATACCATTGTTTTATATTTAACTATAAGTTTTCTGTAAATAATCAAACTCAAGCTTTCCTCTGGCTCTTTGCTGCATTTTTTGACAGGTATTCAAATATCTTATCGTAATGGCTGTTTTCATGATAGCTCAATGTCATTTTAAGGCCATCATCAAACCTCAATGTAAGCTCTTTAAATAGGCCAGATCCTGTTTTCACAATCGATTCTTCCCAGCTAACCAGTTGTTTCAGGAGGTACTTTTTATTTTTCATACGAAAGGGAAAACTGACCTCAAGTTTTTGGCTTCCCAATGAAATAATTTTATACCCCCAGGTAACTTTGATTATCAATCCTAAGGCAATGGGGGAAAAGAGAAAAGCCAAAGTATAAGCCCACCAAACAGTTGTCCCTTTTAGTAATACAATCAGTCCATAAGTTGCAATTGCCAAGCTGGCTGTAATAAAAACAGCCAATGCAAAGAGGGTATTAAATTTTGGTTTGGAAATAATCATAGCCACAAAGATATTAATCAAATGTTACAAGTTGCACGTTGTATGTTCCGTGCAACATGTTCCTTGGAACTTGTAACTTGGAACTGATTTACCATTAAAATAATATTAGGGTAAATAATACAAATAGCTTTTGAGTGATGAAATTAAGATGCTAAGTTTATCATTCTAAAAAACTAAACCCTGATC
>CBDVAV010000620.1:0-3310 GCA_965372055.1 uncultured bacterium
AATACTTATTGATATGAGTTTTTTATGGCCCACGTTTACTGCCTCTTGCTGTAGAAATTCCCTAGTACCGTCTTCTGATCTGTCATCGACCACTATTATTTCAAATTCTTGGTGATCTTGCCGATAAAGTGCCGGCAATAATTTTTTTAGATTTTGAAGTTCGTTTCTTGCAGCAATTACAATTGATACGGGGCGAATTACCAAAGGATCTATAGGAAATGGCTTATATGCTTTAATGCCAGCAAGAAAATAGATGTAATAGATAACGGCAATTATATTGCTGATCCAAAATAAATAAAAGATTACTGCCACTACCAAAATATATGGAATTTTAGAATTGAATATCTCAAATATAATCCGAATTTTCAAAATCTGGGAATTTGACATGTTGTGATTGGGTTGACCAAGTATCAATTGACTTGATAGATGATCTTGTTTGAAATAAAAGAAATCATCTATTGTTGTGTAATTTTGTCGGATTTTTAAATGAAATATGGGATTTCAGGTACACTGCGAAGATAAAAAGTCCAAAGCTCGTACTGGTCAGTTGGAAACGGCTCATGGGACTGTGAACACACCTATATTTATGCCGGTAGGTACTTTGGCCAATGTAAAAGCAGTGCATCAAAGGGAATTGGAAGATGACATAAAAGCTGAGATCATACTTGGAAATACCTATCATCTTTATTTAAGGCCTGGCTTGGATGTTCTGAAACAAGCAGGGGGAATACACAGGTTTAATGGTTGGACAAAACCAATCCTTACAGATAGTGGAGGATATCAAGTGTATTCATTGGCGAGCAGTAGGAAGATCAGTGAAGAAGGTGTGACTTTCAGTTCTCATATCGATGGATCAAAGCACTTCTTTACCCCAGAAGGAGTCATAGATATTCAACGGACTATTGGTGCCGATATAATAATGGCCTTTGATGAATGTACCCCGTTTCCATGTGAACATCAATATGCGAAAACTTCAATGGACTTGACCCATCGCTGGCTAAAGAGGTGTATTCAAAGGGTAAAAGAAACCAATAGTCCTTTTGATATTGAGCAGCTTATGTTCCCTATCGTCCAGGGAAGTGGATACAAAGATTTGAGGCAACAATCAGCCGAAACTATAGCCTCGGAGGAAGCTGAAGGGTATGCTATTGGGGGCTTATCGGTTGGAGAGCCTACGGAAGTTATGTATGAAATGACAGATCTGGTTTGCGGGATATTGCCTAAAGATAAGCCCCGGTATTTAATGGGGGTAGGAACTCCTTCCAATATTCTTGAATGTATTGCCCTGGGCGTGGATATGTTTGATTGTGTACTGCCAACAAGAAATGCACGTAATGGTATGTTGTTTACATCCCAGGGGATCATCAATATAAGAAATGAAAAATGGAAGAATAATTTTAGTCCCTTAGATGATAATATCGAAGGATATGCAAATAATTTTTACTCAAAAGCATATTTGAGGCACCTTGTGATCAGTAAAGAAATTCTTGGCGCACAGATTGCAAGTTTAAATAATTTGTCGTTTTATTTATGGTTGATAAGGGAATCACGTAAAAGGATAATAGAGGGGGTTTTTTCAGAATGGAAAGATAGTATGGTTAAAACCATATCCAGAAAATTATAATGAGAATACTTGACAAATACATACTGAAAAAGTTTTTAAGCACTTTCGTATTCGTTGTAATACTCTTAGTATCTATTATTCTCGTGATCGACATTGCTGAAAAACTGGAAAAATTTAACCGGAATAACCTTTCTTTCGGAGAAATATTCGATTACTATCAGGATTTTATCCCGTTTATTGCCAATTTAATTACCCCCATTACCGTTTTTATTGCCACGGTATTGGTTACGGCCAAGATGGCCAGTCATTCTGAAATCATAGCCATATTAAGCAATGGAAGTAGCTTCAGAAGATTTCTTGTACCCTATGTAATTGGGGCGGTTATTGTCTCTATTATTGGCTTTTACCTTACTGGGTGGGTGATCCCAGTTTCAAACAAGAACAGACTGGCATTTGAAAACCAGTATTTAAGGGGTACTTATTACTTTGACAAAAAAAACTTTCATATTCAGGTTGGCCCCAATGAGTATCTTTATATGCAGAGTTATAGTAATCAAGCAAATGTTGGTTATAAGTTTGCCATTGACTGGATTGAGGGGAATGAGTTAAAGGAAAAATTAACTGCCAAACGAATTGAATGGAATCCTGAAAAAGAACTGTGGACCCTGAAAAACTGGAAGCGCAAAAAGATACTTCCCAATGGAGAGACATTTTCCCATGGGCTATCAATGGACACGACATTGATTATCCATCCAAAGGAGTTTGAAAGTGACTATCGTATGTATGAAAGCATGACTATCCCGGAGTTAAATACATTTATATCATCCCTGGAATCAAGGGGAGCCGAAGGCAAAGCAACTTACGTGATAGAGTTGTACGCGAGATATACATCCCCATTTGCAGTAATTATCCTTACTCTTATCGGTGTAATAGTTTCAGCCCGTAAATCCAGGGGTGGAGCTGGTTTTCAAATAGCACTTGGTTTTTTAATGTCTTTTATTTTCATCCTGTTTTTTGTTATGGCAAAAGGGATAGCAGAGGCAGGGGATATGCACCCCTTGCTTGCAGTATGGCTACCCAACATTGCTTTTGGATTGATCGGTGCCATAATGTATAAAACAGTACCCCGATAGTGTCACAGTATAAAGAATACATTGAGCTCCATTTTATTACAATTTTATGGGGATTCACTGCGGCTCTCGGATTATTGATTGAAATTCCAGTGGTTGAAATGGTTTTTTACAGGACATTGGTAGCAGCTATTGGATTATTCCTCCTTGTTTATTATAGAAATTTCGGATTTAATATCGGCACAGGGGCCATTTTGAAAATATCATTGACCGGGTTGATATTTACTGCCCATTGGATTTTATTCTTCGCCTCTGCCAGGGAATCAAATGCCTCAGTTAGCTTGATAGGATTTGCCACTACAACATTCTGGATCAGTTTATTAGAACCCCTGGTTACAAAAAGCAGGTTCAAGGGATTTGAAGTACTTATTGGATTGGTTGTAATTGGCGGGATTTATATCATTTCACAGGCAGAATTTGATTTTGTATTTGGCCTTTTATTGGGGATCGGATCAGCAATACTGGCGGCAATTTTTGCCGTGTTGAACAAAAATTTTATTAAGAAGCACAATCCATTTGTAATCACTTTTTACGAAATGTTAGGGGCCTGTCTGGGGACTGGCTTATTTTTCCCAGTTTAGCTCTCATGGATCAGTGAATCGGGACCCTTAGATCT
>CBDVAV010000621.1:0-3306 GCA_965372055.1 uncultured bacterium
CCAAGCGATACTTTTACTACTACTATTATTCACTCCGATGTAATTGATATTGGCCTTGAATACTTCTTTCTGGTCAAGGATGCTGCCAGCAACCAGGTATCTACAGATACAGTGTTGATTGTAATACAATATGGTGTGGATAACAGCCCGGGAATTCCCAACCTGGGGGTTGGAGGGAATCCCGAAAACTGGAGAATGTTCTCCATTCCATTTGTGCTGCAGGATAAGACAGTGGCGGGAATGTTTGAATCCCAGTTAGGTACTTATGACAACAGCAAATGGAGGATTGTACATTATAAGAACGATATTGAAACATTCGTGGAGTTTAGACAGGGACTGAGTATCGTGGAAAGAAGCAAAGGGTATTGGTTCAACTCCGTGGAACAAGCCAACATTCCCATGGGGGCAGGAAAAGGGCCAACAGCTAGTAGTAAAACCTTGTCCACCATAAACCTCAACCAGGGATGGTCACAAATAGGGAATCCATACAGTTTTAATGTTTCCTGGACAGATATTCTCACTTTCAATGGGGCTACCGGGGTTGAAGGATTACGGGTATTTACAGGAGGCACTGCTTTGACAGATGCCACAACCCTAAAAGCCTATGATGGTGCTTATGTTTTTTCAGATCAGGCTATTGCTCTGCAAGTACCGTTGGTAGATGCCGGGGGCAGAACTGGCAGGCAACACGAAGATGTTGAAGGTTGGCAACTGCTTTTCAATGCCAAGGCTGGCTTGTTTGCCAATACTATCTCCGGCCTGGGAATGCATCCTGAGGCCAGTGACTCAAAAGATGGATTCGACAGGATAAGAGTGCCAAGGTTTGTACAGTTCGTGGATGTCACCTTCCCCCACCCTGAATACTTTGCCCCCAATTTTGCCATGGATATCGTGCCTGAAACAGAGAATTTTACCTGGGAGTTTGTGATAGAATCCAATGTGGAAACTGACTTCATCCACCTGGATTGGGATCAAGTCATTGATCTCAATGCAGAAATGTTCGTGCTTTACGATCCGGGCAATGAAGTGATCATCGATCTGAAGTCGCGAAGCAATTACAGTTATAGAAAAGAACCCTCCAAATCATTCAAAGTGATTTACGGCAGCAGGGATTATCTGGCACAAGAGTTGAATGAAGGCCAGGTTCTTTTAGGGAGCAATTATCCTAACCCGTTCAATCAAACTACGGTGATACCTTTTAGCCTATTTGGCCCTGATAATCAATACCAAGTAGAATTATCCATCTATGATTTAAGGGGGAATTTAGTGGGCGTTATTCTCGATAAATCACTAACTTCAGGTATATACCAGGTGGAATGGGAGGCAGTTAGGAGTGGATTGCCATTACCCAGTGGACTGTACATATATACTTTGAGGGTGAACTCTGAGAATCTACAGAAAACAATAAATAAGAAAATGCTAATAGATTGAGCCATGAAAAAGCTGACATTTGTTGTTGCCATTTTATTGGGATGTTTTACCTCTTGGTCGCAGGAGACTGAAGCCACCTCCAAAGAGGTATTCATTGATCTAACAGAAAAGCCCATTAACATAGTATGGGTTAATCCAGAAAGGGATGATATTGAAGTTGCCGAAAAGAATTTTCTTGCACGGGTTGGCATCAATGCGAAAAGCGGTATGAAGACAGTGAACTTTTCACTGGATGGAACGCCCATATCAAGTTCCCGTGGTCTTAAAGTGGTGGATAAAGAAGAACACAATTTCGATGAATTGATTGAGCAGGAAATCATATTAAGCGAAGGCAAAAACCTGATAAAAGTTACGGTGGTGGATAACCAGGAAAATGTCCAATTTATTGAACGCGTGGTGGTTTTATCTTCTACAGTAACCAGTTTAAACAGAACAGACTATGCCCTGCTTTTTGCCACTGACCAATATGATGAATGGGGCGACCTGGTGAACCCGATCAATGATGCCAGGACAATAGCCAATGAATTGGGAGAAAGCTATGGTTACAAAATAGATTTAATTGAAAACCCTACCCAGGAGGAAGTTATTCTCAGGCTCCGGGAATACGCCAAGAAAAGCTACATGCCCAATGATCAATTGTTTATCTTTTTCGCGGGGCATGGTCAGTTCGATGATCTCCTGGGCCAGGGCTATATAGTCACCAAAGACTCCAAAAAGAATGATAATGCAAAAACCAGTTATCTATCCCATTCTGTGCTAAGGAACGTAATTGACAACATTCCCAGCCAACATACCTTCCTGGCCATGGACGTTTGCTTTGGAGGCACGTTCGACCCGTCCATTGCCAGGGCAGGAAACCGTGGGGAAGATGATCTGTACAGTGAACTCTCGACCAATGAATTTGTAGAACGCAAATTAAGGTTTAAGACCCGTAAATACCTCACCTCCGGTGGTAAGCAGTACGTGCCGGATGGCAGGCCCGGGATGCACTCCCCTTTCGCACGTAAATTTTTAGAAGCCTTGAGGGATTATGGTGGCAAGGATAAAGTCCTCACCCTTACAGAGCTATATGGATAGCTTGACAGGATCAGCCCAGAGCCTAAAGCTGGTGGTTTCGGCACCGATGAGCCAGGCAGTGATTTTGTGTTCGTGGTGAAGGATTAAATCCAGTTGTCAGTTGTCGGTTTTCAGTTTGCAGTTTCGCTCCGTTGATTATATTGTCCATCGCCCATGTTGGTGTTCTTCACCAACATGAGTTATTGTATCCTCCATTCCCTGGTCTGTGTCCACACAGAATGGAATGAATATTTTGTAGTTTCGGGAAAGAGGTTATCAGTTGTCGGTTTTCAGTTTTCAGAAATTAAGTTGCAAATAACTAAGGTAAATTCAAGCCATCGCCCATGTTGGTGTTCTTCACCAACATGCGTTATTGTATCCTCCATTCCCTGGTCTGTGTCCACACAGAATGGAATGAATATTTTGTAGTTTCGGGAAAGAGGTTATCAGTTGTCGGTTTTCAGTTTTCAGTACACCACCAATTTTATCCAGACTGTTCCATCGATCACAATCCTACTGCTTTACTAAACCTTAAAGGTTTGGTAAAGCTATTCTCCGTTTCCCACTAGGAGTGGCAGGTTTTTGCATAAGTTATTTAGCTCTTTTGAGAAAGCCGAAGCTAAGAAGTTGCTGAAGGGGTGAGGATTAATGATATGGTATTCATTTATTGATTTTTTTAAGTTTTCTCAATAGGTGTTTTGATTGTGATTCTATTGATTTATTTCCAGAGGTTATAGCGGTCTCCAGGGACTTCTTAAACATCTCTTCGGCCCCGTCCAAATCACCCCTTGTTTGAAGAATAAGGCCCAGGCTACCATA
>CBDVAV010000622.1:0-3299 GCA_965372055.1 uncultured bacterium
AAGGGATTGGGGGAGGAAAAGAAGCAATTGATTATCGAGCAAATACCGGAGAAGAGGCATTATGGACTAACTCGATGTTTAGTGGTATGCCTACTTATCTCATCAATACCTATTGGTCTGGGGATCTGATGAGGTATGTACAACAATTGGTAATCCTTGGATTACCTGCCCCAGCACGATATACTTTCCTGGCACTAATTTGCTTTTATATTTTACTCCTTGTTTTTGATGTTCGCCCCTTTCTGGCAATGGCTGGTGCCATTGCTTACGCCTTTAATTCTTTTAACATCATATTTATTGAAGCAGGTCACATCTGGAAAGTAATGGCTTTAATCTATATGCCTTTAGTCGTAGCTGGCATTCACTTAACTGTAAAAGGTAAAAAGTATTGGGGATTTATATTAACCGCTTTGGCATTGTCTATGCAAATACGATCAAATCATATCCAGATCACCTACTATCTCTTCTTATTGATGGTGATTTATTCGATTTATATTGCCGTCAAAGCACTAAAAGAAAAAGACTTCAAAAACCTGTTGATAACTTATGGTGTCCTGTCTTTAGCAGCAATTTTAGCTATGGGATCAAACCTGGGCAAGATTTGGTCAACCTATGAATATGGTAAAGTTTCTATAAGAGGTGCATCCGAATTAAGTTCTGCCAGTTCGTCCGGAGGTTTAGATCGTGGCTACGCATTTGACTGGAGTAGTGGGAAAATGGAATCCCTGACCCTGTTGGTACCTAACTATTGTGGAGGTTCCAGCGGAGTTTATGCGGGCGCAGGAACAAAAATGGAAGAATTAATGCAAAGGAATAGTGTGCCGCTTTCGCAAATAGGTCAATTTAAACAAGTATTTCTATCATATTGGGGAGATCAACCGTTTACATCCGGCCCAATATATGCCGGAGGGTTAATTTGCTTTTTGTTCTTATTGGGTGCATTAGTAGTCAATGGACCAATACGAAATTGGCTCATTACTGCCACCATAGTTTCCATATTACTTTCATGGGGAAAAAATTTCGAAAGTCTGAACTATTTTATTTTTGATTATTTACCTGGATATAACAAGTTTCGTGCGGTATCTACCACAATTGTAATAGCCATGTTATGCATGCCCCTGCTTGGATTTATTGGATTGGAACAACTATTAAAGGAGGGCATCAATAAGTCATCACAAAAGAAAATATTAATTGCACTTGGATCCATTGTATCTCTCTTATTGTTAATTGCTGCATTTGCCTCACCTCCTCAAGTAATCAATGACCAGTTTCCAGCTTGGTTACTTGAAGCTATCAATGAAGACCGCCTTAGTATTATACGCGCTGATGTGCTGAGATCATTTTTATTTATCATCATTCCAGTAGTTTTACTCTTTAGCTATTTATATAAAAAGATCAACATTGATATTTTTCTTTCAGGATTTACAATACTCCTGGTTTTAGATCTCTGGTTTGTTGACAAACGTTACCTAAATGAGGATAGTTATACTAGAAATGCGAGAGGAAACTTTTTTCAGGAAACAGAAGCCGATAAAGTCATAGTAGGAGATGAAGATCCTAATTTCAGGGTATTGAATTTACAAAATCCATGGCAGGAAGCCAGAACCTCATACCGGCATAAATCCATTGGAGGTTATCATGGTGCTAAAATGAGGAGGTACCAGGATTTAATTGAAAAGAACTTAACGCAAGAAGTCGGGGATTTGATCGGGGATTTGCAGAGTGGTGTTTCTTCCTTTGCCAGTTTATCCATTTTGAATATGTTAAATACCAAATATTTTATGGCGGGAAGTACCAAGCAGTCGGTGATTAGAAATCCAAATGCCTATGGTAATGCCTGGTTTGTAAGTGAAATCGAAAATGTTTCCAGTCCTAGTCAGGAAGTTCAAGAATTATCCAAACATGATCTAAAGACTACAGCAATTATAGACAATTCCAAATTTTTAATCAGTAATAGCTCTTTTGACAATGGAGGCCAAATTTCCCTGGTAGAATATCAGCCAAATTACCTGAAATATTCATCTTCTAATTCTCAAGAGGGATTTGCCGTGTTCAGCGAGATTTATTACCCAAAAGGATGGGAAGCTTATATTGATGGAGTTCAATCCAGATACGTAAGGGTTAATTATGTACTTAGGGGAATGGAGATGCCAGCTGGAGATCATATTATTGAATTCCGCTTTGAACCCAGTGTTTACACAATAGGTAATAAAGTTATGTTTGCTTCTTCCTCAATTTTGATTCTATTATTTTTGGGGGCAATAGTATACTCCTTAAAAAATAAAAAGGAGACTGAACTTGAATAATATATTAGTATCCGTAATTGTCTGTACTTTTAATCGAGAGCAATATATTGAAAGAAACCTGAAGGCACTTTCAAAGCAAAGTCTTGCAAAAGAAAAATATGAAATAGTTATAATAAATAATAACAGTACCGATAATACCCAGACTATTTGTGAATCTCTTATAAATAACCATCCAGAACTCCAAATAGCATATTTCAATGAGAAAAAACAGGGTCATTCATATGCGAGAAACAAAGGAATTCAGGAATCAAAAGGGGAATACCTTGCTTTCATAGATGACGATGCTTTTGTAGACTTCGAATACACTAAAAACATAACAGAATTCTTTTCTAAAAACCACGAAATATCCACGTTAGGAGGTAAAATTATTCCTATATATGAAGAAGATGAACCAAAATGGATGTCAAAATATCTATTACCATTAGTTGCCGGTCTTGATATGGGCAGTTTTTCAAAGGAATTTCCGGGCATGAAATTTCCTATTGGGGCTAATATGGCTTATAGAAGTGAAATATTTAAAGAATTAGGTAATTTTAATACTGATCTTGGCAGGAAAGGTACCGGATTGGAGGGTGGGGATGAGAAAGATATGATTTACAGATTGAAAAAAGCTGGAAAAAAAGTTTGGTATGTTCCAGAAGTTTTGGTTGAGCATATAATACCTGCAAAAAGAACCCAGCCTGAATACATTAAAGGCCAGGCAATTGGAGTAGGAAAAAGTGAGAGAAAAAGATTAAAACAAGCTTCTGTGGCTCAAAAGATTGCAAAAATCTTCGATGAAATTGTTAAAATAATTGGGACTTTTGTGCTTGTAATCCTTTATTCTCTAAAATTACAGTTCTCAAAGTCCGTAATGCTGATAAAGTTTAGATTATGGGTAATTTTAGGTTATTTTAAAAGGATAAATTGAGATGGGTAAATCGTATATCCAGATATTTATAGAAAATGTCACACAAACTATTTTAACTATTTTAAAAGTAATCCTCTTATCAC
>CBDVAV010000623.1:0-3296 GCA_965372055.1 uncultured bacterium
ACATACTTCGGGTTGCGGATCGTCGTCATTGGAACAGCTCATAAAAACTAAAAAAGAAATAATAATTGGTATGATTTTTTTCATTAATTTAACTTCTGGATAAAAAATAAAATTCTTTAGGAAAACCGGGTTTATAAAATAAATCTCTTTCTTTGCTCACCAGATTAGAAACCAGACCGTGGCAATCATGATCATAAATAAGGAAATCAAGCCATAAAAAACTTTGTAAGGAGTAGCCATTATGCTTATTTTCTGATAATTGTTGAAAATGATATAGTAGCAATAACTACTGAAATGCGAGATTGCCAATATTGTTACAACAAGGACCCATGAATAAACCAGGTTAGGAAACACCAGGGTTAGCATTCCAGACATCAGTGATATCAACAAGCCAACTGCTAAACCAGTTAACAGGGCGGCAATTACAGCTTTTACTTTGTCAGATTTTTCGGGAATTGAATTAACTAACTCAATAAAGCCTAAAAATATATTATTTATCATAAGACGTATATTAATGCAACACTATCCAAAGGAACTCTAGGGCGAGGCTTAAAATGATAATGGCTGCTAACCATTCAAAATATTTAAAGCCCCAATCGAGAAATTTAGAAAACATAATTTTAACTTTTTAGATTCGAGAATCACTATTGATCCTCCCAGGTTGCAAGATTAGCACTTGAGGTTGAAAATGAATGTTACCATTCTCCCAATGTGTGGTAATAATGTAACACCATGGAAATCAGAGAGATTTGATTAATGAAATCATCCCTTTTTTGTATCTGGCAACTAATTCTTAAATTCGATTGTTGATTTAAAATATTGCCAAGAGCAATCAAACTTTAAAATATGGTCTCTATTGGATTTGATATTTACGGTACCCTGATCGATCCGTATTCAGTTGGCAACCTCCTTGATGAACTAGTAGGCGAGAAATCAAATGATTTTAAAAACCTATGGCGTGACAAGCAACTTGAGTACTCCTTTCGACAAGCTGCAATGCAAAGGTTTTCACATTTTAGCGATTGTACAAAAATGGCCCTAACTTATTGTAACAAATATTTTGATACCAATCTTTCTGAAGCAGATTTCAATACTTTGCTAGATCAATATAGAAAACTTCCCCCTTATGATGAAGTGGAAGAAATTTTAGGGAAACTTAAAACCAAAGGCAATGAACTGATTGCTTTTTCAAATGGTGACAAACAGGACTTAGAGGAGCTTTTTAATAATGCAGGATTGATGGATTATTTCCATCAGATTATCAGCGTTGATGAAGTTAGGGTTTTTAAACCATCGCCAGTGGTATATAACCTGCTGGTTGATAAATCAAAAGCGGAAAAAGAGAATGTCTGGTTGGTATCTGCAAATTCATTTGACGTTATCGGGGCTTGTGCAGTAGGGGTCAATACCATTTGGCTTGACCGTGAAGGAAATAAAGTTTTTGATCCTTTTGGATTTGAACCGGATCACATCATAAACAACCTATTGAGATTAGATGAATTGTTCTAAATTATTATCAGATCAAGGCCTTATTTAAAAATATTCCTATGGAGAAATACTATAACTTATTTCCTACTTATAGTTGTAAGCAAAACATTATCATTGTTCCAAGTAATTTCATATCTTCCAATTAAATTCTCTTTATGAAATTAAGCGGAAGCCATACAGTTAGTTCTTCTCTTAGCAATATCTGGGAAATCCTAATGGATCCGGATGCACTGGCCCGGATTACCCCGGGTATAAAGAAACTGGAAAATACCGGCCCCAATAAATTTAATGTCGTGTCTGAGATCAGGATTGGCCCTGTAAAGGGAGTGTTCAAGGGTAATATGGAAATTACTGATATTATCGATATGGGAAAATTTACTCTAATAATGAACCAAAAGAGCAAGATTGGGAATGTGACCTCATCGGCAACCATTGGGCTAATTCCGGAAAATGGCAATGTAATAATAAATTTTTCAGGAGATGCCAAAATAAGCGGACTCTTGGCCCGAACCAGTCAACGTTTGATAAGTGGAGTGGCTAAAAAGTTAACAAAGGATTTCTTTAAAGCCCTTGATAAGGAAATTTCCAACTAATGAAATAATCTTCAACTAAACAATATGCTTATGAAAATCCCAATGCAAGTGACAGTCAACGGTGCCACCAGCCACCATGAGGTTAGCCCCAGGCTGTTACTGGTTAATTTTTTGCGCGATGAGCTGAGACTCACGGGCAGCCATGTCGGGTGCGACACCACCAGTTGTGGTGCCTGCACCGTACTTATAGATGGAAAAGCAATAAAATCATGCACCATGCTTGCAGTCCAGGCTGATGGTAGCAATATTACTACCATCGAGGGATTGGCTAAAAATGGTGAACTGCATCCACTCCAGGAAGGATTTAAGGAAGAGCACGGGCTGCAGTGTGGATTTTGTACCCCGGGTATGATCATGACAGCTATTGAATTGTTAAGTAAAAACCCAAACCCGACCGAGAGCGAGATACGACATGGACTTGATGGCAATTATTGCAGATGTACAGGTTATCACAATATTGTTAAGTCGATACAGTATGCTGCAACTAAACTCAGTGGAAAGGAGGCCGTCAATGGGTGAGTATATAGGAAAATCGATAAAAAGAGTTGAAGACGTTCGTTTTCTTACTGGAAAAGGAAATTACACAGACGACATTGTGCTACCCAATATGACTTATGCTCATATTGTGAGAAGTCCTTATGCTCATGCTAAAATAGTCAGTGTAAATATTACTGAAGCCAATGCAATGGATGGAGTAGTAGCAATATATACGGGAAAGGATATTGCAGATTCAGGAGTTAATGGCGTACCCTGTGGTTGGCAGGTTGATTTCAAAAATGGCGACACCATGAAAGAGCCTCCACATCCTCTTTTGATTCAAGATAAAGTAAGGTGTGTGGGTGACGGTGTAGCTGTTGTCATTGCCGAAAGTCGCGAAATCGCTAAAGATGCTGCCGAACTGGTGGATGTTGATTACGATGAACTTCAAGCTGTTATCAGTGCAAAGACTGCCACAGAAGATAGCGCTCCTTTGGTTCATGATGATGTTCCAAACAATATGTGTTATGATTGGGAATTGGGAGATAAAGAAGCTGCTGATCAGGCAATGGAGAACGCAAATCATATAACTACACTGGAGTTTATCAATCAGCGATTATCCCCCAATGCTATTGAGCCAAGATGTGCCATTGGCGATTATAATGCAGCAACAGAAAAATATACATTATACACAACATCACAAAACCCACACCTCACAAGGCTTTTAATGTGCGCCTT
>CBDVAV010000624.1:0-3295 GCA_965372055.1 uncultured bacterium
GATTGGCTTTCAAGTCAGGATAACGTTCTACTACCACCATTAATTTTGATAATGCAGAGCCCAGACCTGCCTGCGCCTGTTGAAATTGCTGCATTGTTGCAGCATTAAGATTAGCCGGATCAATCTTGATACTTGTAGCCTTGGCCCTGGCTTCAATAACCCCGGTTAAGGTTTCTTGTTCATGGGCTGCATAACCTTTTACCGTACTCACCAGATTGGGTATCAAATCTGCCCTTCTCTGATAAACATTTTCAACATTTGACCACGCCGTTATAACAGTCTCATCATAACTGACCATATTGTTAAAGCTCCCGGTGAAAAAGCGATAGATAATAAATACCGTGATAAGTAGAGCCCCAATGATTATCCAACTTTTATTAATTTTCATTTTTTAATTTTTATTAAAAAAACCTATATTTTCAGGATGCAAAGTTAGTTAAATAAATGGAGCTACTGAAAGAATTTGGTTAGAGGTATTTATAATCGTCTACGGCGTTGGTATTAATATCCCTTACCCTTGCTACTTGTGCTTTTGCCCAAACCATATTAATCAAAGGAAATTACCAGGGTACAATAGCCAATCCTATTTAAATTTGTTTCTAATGGTTAATAGGTTTAGCCATATTGTAAACAACAAACCACCTGCATACAATACAGCCTTGATTGCTGCCAGCAGTGGAGCGGAGACTAAATCTTTCAGCAAATAATCCAAACTCAGCACGAACCCTACCACTCCTGCCACCATGGGTAGTGTAATGCTGTGCATTTTTGTTTTTATTGCATAATTGTTGCTACGATATACCATTACCGGATCGTAGGCCTTGATACCTAGTTTTGATCGTGCATCCAGGTCCAAGAGAATCCAGCGTAGATCATAGTCTAGTTTGTTGCCTTTCAACAAGGCTAATTTGCGTGGATCCTTATCAGAATAATAGCTGCTATCCTCATCCTTCTCCTTTTCCATACGTGAAGCTTGGATTTCTCCAGTAAGCTCCAATGCGCGTATCTGAATGCGTTCTTTGGTAGATTCCACAATGATCCTATCGCCCTCTTCAACTCCGATGCTCTTCATTACAACATCAGGCAACCTACAAACATTAATTTCCATATCGGTAAAGGTTGCCTTTCGCACACGCAATAAATTCAATTGTTTACCAAAGAATTGCTCGTAGCGAGGTCTTGGCTTTTGTAATATTCCTCCAGAAGCCTCCAAAGTTACTTCTCCTATTTTATTATCAACCCCAATAGCCATTCTAATCTTTTGGTCAAGACGAATCGTTCCAACCTCTACCTCGGAATACGCTTGTAACCTGGCCTTGACCTGAAATGTGAATCCATTGACGTTATTGGTGACAATAATGTTATTGCCTGCGTGTAAATTTCCTTTGATGTCTGATGGGTTCAACTGAGCTATAAAGAAGCCATCTGTATTCAAACGATCTTTCGTTCCCTGTATGCTGAATTTAGCACTCATGGGGTTCAGATAATAGATTCACGATTTGTTCAATTGTCCATTCGGTGTTGGCAACACCGCCTTGTTGCATTAGATAAGCAGCCGCTTCAGTTTTGCTCATTTCAAAATTATTCATCAACCCAAATCCTATCACTTGTAGGTATTTGGCTCCAGGTTTAGTTGTCCCGATGGATTCATCTGGATCCTTTGATGTGAATGAATAGATTGGAAATCCATCATGTTCACCCAGGTACAACAAACGGCCATACCATCTAAACTCATCAGCCTTTCCAACCATGGTCTCCTCTCCTCGTCTTGCAGCTTCAAAGTCCGGTACGATACCAGGCATTGGCGGTTTATAACCATTTTCCTGTATTAGAACATCAATGAATTGTTCACGGGTTACAAGGTAAAGAACACATTTGGTCGCATACTTTTTATTGGGTTTGTTTGTTATAAAAGCTACTGCTTTGTTTTCCCAGCTACTACTTTCTCCAGCAAAATAAAGTTCATTGTTTATAATGTAAGTGCTTTCCTTCTTTGGCAGGGAATGGTCCTGACAACCAGCATGTCTACGGCCAGTAACTTTGAAAACACCACCTTTAATGTAATGGTAAAACCTAACTTTGTTCAAGTTTGAACCATAACCTGCATACCAAAAATATTCTGTCATTGTATTTAAGCTCCTTTAGAAGATCTTTCTGCTTATAATGATTAAAAAATTAATATTGAGATCGTTGTTTTGCCTGTACAATTTAAGTTAAAGTTTAAAGTCCACAAATAAAAATATGAGCATATGCCAAAGAGAAAACGAATAACTGAATTATGACAACAAATGACCCAATAACTAATAATACAAAGTAATAACGAATTCAAAAGTCCTATGTCAAACGAAAAACCAGTAACCAGAGACAAAAAACGAGATTCGATCCAAACGCAACCTTATTATCAAAATCCCTGTTTATAGTAGAACCAAGGCCGTAATTCGATTTTACTAACAAACAAAGTATGAAAACCCTCCTAATCGCCAGTTTGCTCAGCTCAGTCGGATTGGTATTTTCTTTTAACGGAGGCCCTGAAATATTGCCTGATGGCTATTTGGGGGAAGCCCAGTCAAAAATTGTTTACAGTTGCCCTCCCTGTGGCTGTGATCATGATGAAACCAACTTTGCAGAACCTGGAAAGTGCCCGAATTGCCAGATGAAACTTATTCCTAGGGAAGGTGGTGTTAAGGGGGAAATTGCGGAGTCCATGTCAGGGTTATTCATGAACAACCCTACCATGAGTACTTTTTACAATAAGTTAATGTATCCCGCTTTTTTCATGGGTATAATGCTAAGTATATTCCTACTGGCTAATTATCGTTCCCGGAAGGCCAACTTTTTCTTAACATTGATAATTCTGTCATTGTCCCTATATGCTTTTAAAAACCAGTTATATGGTGTCAGCCACAGTTTGACTGATAACAAGATATTCCTGTTCCTTCCTATTTCCTTTATCCTGGCTTTAGGCCCATCGCTATACTTTTATACCAGGAGTGCCTTGCACAAGAATTTCAAATTTGGCAAAACCGACTATCTTCATTTTTTTCCGGTATTGGTTGGATTTAGCTTTTATCTCTATTTGTTCCTGAGTTCATCAGCTACCAAGGAACTATATTTAGTAACTCCTTATGACACGGTATTTTCCCATCTGGAGCAAATAATTGCCATTCTGTTTACTTTGCACTATGCTTATTTCTCTTTTAGGATATTGAGGCTAAGCGACAAAGTATCTGTCGAAAATGGCAAAGGGAATGACCATTTGCAATGGCACAAGAAATTGAGCATGGCATTGTTGTTC
>CBDVAV010000625.1:0-3288 GCA_965372055.1 uncultured bacterium
CGGTACCTGATTCTGTAAATCCATCATTAAAGCCACTATCAGTAACGTACACATCGTTATCTACCCCAGGCGTGATGCCGTTAAGAAAAGTACTTCCCTGAATCGTAATAGATGTTTTTTGCCTGCCACTAGGCAGCTCAAAAATATGGACTTGGTTGATATCAGCTACAAAAAGATTATTTCCTATAATGGCCGCTCCCTTTGGTGCATTCAATATTACGTCTTGTTTTGTTCCATCTATCCATTTAAGGTCAAGGATGTCACCATCGGGTTTGACCTTCGAGATAAAACCATTGTCGTCGGCTGCAAATGGACTCCCGTTGATATTGGTGACCAGATAAACATCCTCGGCTGTATAGTACTCAACTGACTCTGGCGTGGAAAAAGTTTCGTCATCAGCAACAATATTCTTCTTGGTTTCACCAGGTAGTGCAGCTACGAATACCATCCACGAAAGAAGTAAAACGACAATAACGGTTACTTGAAGTGGTGATTTCTTTAGTGTCTTCATTGTATTTGACATTAAATTAGTATGGCATATTATTCTACTGCTTGTAGCAGCATAACAATATACGGGATTTATCTGGTTATAAAAAAGAGCGGTGCACAACCATAGTTTTACGAATCAAGTTACCAAATTTCGTTTCAATTCAAAGAACACTTTTAGAACCTTTTTAATTCAGGAAAAGTGTCAAATTGCTGTTCCCATAATAGATATAATGATGATAAAAATAATATATGCTATGAATCTATTATTTTTAATAGGAATTAACTCTAACGAAATGAACAATCAAGAAATCGACATAAACAAAAAAATAACCAACACTCAACTATCTGATTTTGATTTCATTATTGGTCGATGGAAATGCGATGTCAAAATAAGAAATGAAAAGAATGAATACGATGAAAACATAGCTACCTGGACAGGGAAATACATTTTGAATGGAAGGGCCATTGAAGATGAGTATTATGAAACTGACAAAGAGGGAACATTGATTCGTCATGGAACTACAATCCGGTTATATAATACTGAATACGGATGGTCAATGAAATGGATTGATGCACTTAATTCAACTTGGCTTGACTTAGGGCCACCTGAACTTGGAGGGGTTTCCATTAGCAACACAGACATTAGCTTTAAACACTATGCACTTGATAACCAAATTGTTCGAATTACATTTTTTAACATTACAGACAATAATTTTTCTTGGAAGGCAGACCTTTCAATGGATAATGGCATAACCTGGAATGAAAATGTTATGATGATTGAAACAACAAGAATTGAATAAAAATATAAACACGGCAGATAAACCTATCCCCTTCCGGTAGTTAAGCAGAAGCCTTTTTACTCAAATGTCCAATGATCTTATAGTGCTGGTCCCGACGTTAATTAGGGATAGCATATATGTCAGATACTTAGTGAACCTATTAGAATCTACAAGTTTAAATAATGTGAAACTTCTCTCTTATTTATTAAGAATATAACAATCTGAACAAATAGGGAGTAATGATTGTTGTAATTAATGCCGATTACATTCAAATGCTCCAAAGCTATCTCAAAATATCATTTCGTAATATCTTAAAGAATAAAAATTATTCCCTAATTAATCTCCTGGGTTTAACCATTGGGCTTTCAGGAAGTTTTATACTGTTTCTTTTCATTTCACATGAACTTTCATTTGATAAGTTCCATCCTGATTATGATAATCTTTATAAAGTGGTGGATGAATATACGTATTCCGGAAAATCAACCAAAACTTCAGAGATTGCTGCTCCAACCGGTCCCGAAATGAATGAAATATTTCCTGAAGTAAGGAATTTTGTTAGGCTTAGAAAAGAAGATGCGATCATTAGCTTCTCTTCTGATCAAATACTCAAAACAGAATTTTTGTTGTTTTCGGATTCTACTTTTTTCGAATTATTTTCTTTCAAACTATTAGATGGTGATACAAATGTTGCTTTAAAAGAACCTTATTCATTAGTTATCACAAAGAGTGTTGCGGATAGGCTGGGCACTAAGAATATCATTGGGAAAGCTGTTAAGTCGGATCTTAATGGACAAGATTTTACAATTACAGGGATTGTGGACGATCCACCCGATAACAGCCATATTAAATTCGATATGTTAGCTAGTTTTTCCACTCTTAAGGATTTGTATCCAAATGCATATGAAAATTGGCTGGCATATGGAACACATACTTATGTAAAACTGGCTGAAAATTCCGATATAGATGAATTAAATCTAAAACTTTCTGAATTGGTAGAAAAACATATTGGTTCAGAATTAGCCCGACATTATGATCACCATTTAGTTCCCATTACCAGTATCCATTTAGGAGAAAAAAGGGTAGGTGACCTTCAATTGGGAGGAACCTGGGTACAGGTTTATAGTTTTTCGCTAATCGCACTTTTGCTGCTTTTCATTTCAGGATTTAATTTTGTAAATCTTTCAATTGCTCAATCTGTAGATTATGGAAAGGAAGTTGGGATACGAAAAGTAATTGGAGCAAATTCCATTCAATTACGTATCAGGTTTTTGTCAGATTCAGTAATACTAAGTTGCATATCCATAATATTGGCGACTTTAATCATTGGAACTGTACTTCCATATTTTAATCTTTTTACTGGTAAAAATCTATCGGTTAATATATTAGAAAATCCATTCCCGGTTATTAGTTTAATACTGATTGGCCTGATTACAGGTGTCCTTTCTGGTGTTTATCCTGCTTTTGTACTTGCAAATCTTAATCCAATCAAGTCATTAAAAGGCACCCTGAAACTGACCAGGGGGATTAAATTGAGGCAATTCCTGGTGGTAGCCCAGTTTACCATTACCATATCATTGATTTTTGCCGCTTTGATTATTTGGAGACAATTGAAATTCTTTAATGATAAACCACTGGGATTTGATAAAGAACAATTAATAGTAATCGACATAAATAGTAAAATACTTATAGATAAAAGAGATGTAATTAAAGAAGAATTATTGGGAATTCCGGGTGTATTATCAGTGGCTAATTCATCTGGTTTGCCCGGCACTTGGATTGATTATGGACCCTACAGGTTAGAAGGGGAAGGCCAGCAAGAAAATCGAATTCTGAATTCCATTTCGATTGACTTTGATTTTATTAAAACCCTAAAACTTGAAGTTATTGGAGGTAGGGGATTTAGTATTGATGTAGATTCAGATAGCAATTCTTATATTTTAAATGAATCTGCTGCACGTCACCTGGGATTTGAAAACCCCAGTTCGGCAGTTGGAAATTTATTAATCCAGGGATTACCCGC
>CBDVAV010000626.1:0-3287 GCA_965372055.1 uncultured bacterium
AGAGACAAAGGCTATTTGTTTCCCATCCGGGCTATATCGGGGGTGGGAGTCAAATGCCAAGCCTTTGGTAAGTTTGGTGGCTTTCCCACCAGTAAAAGGCATGGTGTATAAGTCACCTAACAGTTCAAAGACAATAGTCGTCCCGTCAGGACTCACATCCAATGATATCCATGAACCTTCATCGGTATTGAATTTAATAGTCCTTTCTGCCTCTAACGGGAGGTCTTTTTTCTTTTTCTTATCTTTCTTAACCGAATCTTTCTTAACAGTATCTTCCTGGAAATAGGAATAGTTAAAATCAATATATCCAGAGAAAGATTGATTGGAATAAGAAATCATCATTGTCAATAAAATCAAGTTGACGAAATTTTTGTTCATAAGGGTTGGTTTAAGTTTCATAGTATAGAATATGGTTAAGTCAATTATTATAAGATTTAGTTTTTATTGATTTCAACTCCGGGAAGATCAACTGGTTCACTCTTTTGCCACCACAGTTTATCCAGTTTTTTCTCTCTGGGATAAACCTCATTCAAATTATTGGCATTATATAGTCTTCCGTTTTTCATTACCTGGCTTACAGTATTTGTATTTCTAATGTCTTCCAATGGGTTTTGATCAAGAATTACGAGATCCGCCAGCTTTCCTGGTTCAATTGAACCAATATCCCCATCCAAACCAATTGCTTCTGCTCCATGAATAGTGGCCACTTTCAATGCATCGTGTTCGGATAAGCCACCTGATTGAATGTTCCACAATTCCCAATGATAGCCTAAACCCTGAAGTTGCCCATGGCTACCTACCCCTGCCCTGCCATCTGCTGCAACCAAATCTTTTACAAAAGCTGCATTTCGTTCAATTACATGTTCTTCTTTCATAAACCAGCCCGACCTTCTTCTTGATTTCCTATCCAGTTCTGAATGGGGGGTGAAGAATTTCAGCTTCGAATCATCGTGTGGTCTTTCTGTTGCATAGTAGAAATTTTCCCCGAAAGGTCCTCCGTAAGCTACAAGCAAAGTGGGTGTATAAAAAGTTTTGGAATCTGCCACTAATTTAACAACATCGCTGTAAAGTGGGAAAATGGGAAAATTGTGTTCATGGCCTGGATATCCATCAATTATTTGTGTTAAATTCATCTTTAGATTTAAAGAACCCTCCGTGGTAGGCATTATTTTTTGTTCGTTCGCTGCCATAATAATCCACTGCCTCATTTGCCTATTACCAGCCACGTACATTTTTATGGTATTGGTATGATAATAGTCGCTATATCTTTTCATAATATCCCTGGCATGGTCAAGGCTTTTGATTTGTTCTTGCCAGAAAATTCCCGGGCCGGTGGAATATATTCTTGGCCCCAACATTTTCCCTGCTGTTACCATGTCACCATAGGTTAATACATCAGTGGTAGCCGTTTGAGGGTCCCGTGTTGTGGTTACACCATAAGCGAGATTGGCCAGGTAAGGCCATACCTGGGTTTTATGAATTCCCCACGAGGGCCACATGTGTGCGTGGGTATCAACAAATCCAGGCAGAATGGTTTTTCCATCAACATTTATTTCAACCGCACCAGCAGGAATTGTAAAACTTTCCTTTATACCTAAAGACTTGATCCTGTTATTCTCTATTAAAATATCTGCATTTTCAATTATTTCATTTCCTTTCATGCTGATTACCCTTGCCCCGCGCAATACTACTATTCCTTTTGGGATGTCCCTGGTAGCGTTTATTTTTATCCTGGATTCTGTAGCTTCATACTTCTCCTCATCTTTTTTCTCATCATTGTTATCTTCATCATCATTTTCTCCTTCTTCTGAATCTGAATCACTTTTCTCATTTTCTATTTTCTTAGCCCTTTTAACGCTGTCTTCAAATGCTTGTGCCATTTCCATATCATAGACGAAATGGGCATTCCCCATAGACCAATGAATCTTTTTGCCATTATTGTTCCAAGCGGGAAATTGACCACCGATATCGGTTAGCTTTCTTGCTGGAAAACTAGACTTCTTTATATCTGCAACAGAAATTTTTGGGGTTTCACTTCCAACAACAGGAACTGTTACCGTGTAAATATTATTGCCAACAACAGCTAATGCCCAATCCCCTTCCGGGGCCATTTTAATCATTGAAGCATTTGGCGGATCTTTAGAATCAGGAGGTTTAACCCCTGTCACTTTGAGGTGTGATTTTTCATCAGTTCCATCCCATCTAATGGATACTAATCCATCCCGGAATCCAGATAGATAAATTCTATTTACACCCTTTACAAAATGAGGGTTTCCCAATCCGTGGGTCTTTTTTATAAAATTAACAGACCCTCCATTGGAAGAAACCCATACTAAATCCCTGGTGGAGCCAAAAGCAAAAGGGCCATCTGAATCTTTATAATTTTGAGCAGATCCTCGTAATGCAACTATCCTGTTATTATCTGCCCAGACAGTATTAGAGTAAATAGCGGGCTCTGTTGAAAGTTTCACCGGGCTGCCATTTCCAGAGGCCTGTATCTTATATATATGGCCACCATCATGATCCCAGGTAACAAAAGCTATCCATTTGCCATCGGGAGACCATGTGGGATGGGCTTCGGTGAGGTCAAGTTGTGTCAATTTTCTTGGTTGACCATTAGGGTAATCCATAAGATAGAGTCGGTCCAATGAAGTAAAAACCAACTGCTTGCTATCTGGAGATGGCACTGCATCCCTTATTTGACGTACAATAAATTCTGCATCATCAGCTATAGGATACTTGAACTCAAGTCTTGGCCCAAGATCAATATCTACATCTACGTCAAGTGGTATTTCAACGGCATTTCCTCCATTGGCTGGTAATTTCCATATTTTGCCACCATATGAAACCACTAAGAATTGGCTATCAGGCGTAAATGACATTCCCGGTAAAACCCCTCTCGTAGCCCTGGACTCTTGGTCATCGTGTTGCACGGGGTAGGCTAACCAACGTTCGTCCCCGGTATTCAAGTCTCTTATAATAAGGCCAGTTTCTGCATCATGGCGGGTTCCATAAACCAGCCATCGTCCATTAGGGGAAAGTGTTGGCCTAAATGCTGAGCCGTACCTTGATGTTTTAATCTCTATTAAACCCTTTTGTCTGTCAAATATGGCCAATTGGTACTGAGGAAACCTGGCATTGTACTGCCAATTGCCTGATCTTCTTGAAAACCAAAGATATCTGCCATCCGGGCCAAAAGCTGCTTCCACAGTTTTCAAGTTACTGGGTTCTTTAATTATTTGAGCCCCAGTGCCTCCATTTTTATGATATAACCACAATTTGTAAGA
>CBDVAV010000627.1:0-3279 GCA_965372055.1 uncultured bacterium
TATTCAAGATAATGCTTTAATCAGAAATAATGTCTCAATTGAAGCTGAAGCTACTGACAATATTAGTGTTGATAGCGTTGAATTTTTTGTAGACGGTGAATCTTTAGGAGCTATCTCCACTGCACCGTATAGCACTTCATGGGATACCAATGAGGTGGAAGACGGACAGCACACCATTACTGCAGTGGCATATGACTCCTTTGGAAATGCCACTGAGGCATCAATGTCGGTCACTGTCAGAAATATCATGTTTAAATTGGTGGTGGAAGCTGGAGCTATCACAGATCCACCCAATCAAATAAAAAAAGACTACTTTATTCTTTATGATCTTGAAGGCAACATAATTAACTATGCCGAAGTTTCCAATGGGAATACATATACCTTTGAATATCCCGAGGATTATGTTGGTGACAATTTCCATGTTAATAAACTTGGAATAACATCATCAACTGACAAGGTAAATGAATCACATTATTCATTTACATATACAAATATTAGCCCTGCAACCTGGACATTATTTAATTGGGGTGTTGATGATAGATATGATTTTAGTTTAGGATACAACCAAATTCCATCACATTCAAAATATAACCTTAGTACCAGTTACAGGTTTAGAAGTGGTTCCATCATGCCCAATCCCAGAACTATTTCATCAAATAAACCCCAGGATAATGTCTTTATTTCACTGGAAACGGACATCAATGGCCCCCAGTTTTTATGGCTTCAGGATGTAGCCCCTGGTTTGACCACAGTTGATTATTCCTTATTGAAAAATATGGAAGGAGTGCAATCTATTACAGATTTAAGTACTGATGGTATTCAAAATTTAACATTGCACGGTTACCTACAACAAGGTGTATATGACGAAGGCAGGTACTTAATTCGTCGTGGTAATTTAGAGCCAGGAGGTGAAATATATTATCCTACTGGTATATTTAATGATTTTTATACAAACATATCTACATCCCAGAATTTCAAATACCGCTCAAAACGAACTATTGGCGATATACCTACTTCATTTGAAGATCCCACTTTTGATGCAGACATAACCAGTGCTTCAAATAACCAAATTGGGGTCAATACGACAGGGGATTTCGATTACTATAATGCCAACTGGAGATATACTGATAATAGTAATGGGTATGTATATACTAGTTTTTCAACCATTGCAATTGGGGGCAACCAACTAAAGAGGTTTAATGTTCCCCAGGCTATTTTAGATGAATTTGTAAATCTGAATACAGCAATGGAAAATTTGGAACCTAGATCAGTCTCTCTATGGGAATTTGATAATTATGATTATAATGATTATGTAAATAATATTTTTATTGAAAGATTATTTTCACCCAACTATATAAATTTTCAGTGGGTAATCTCGGCTGTAGATCCAAGCACTATAGGTGGCAGAACAAATACATCTGCAGAAACCATGGAATATTTTGAAGAAGTTGAAAAATCCATGTTGGAGGGAAGATTGCATTAGTCACCAATATTCTATCTCTACAGGTAAGATAAAATAAATAAAGTAGATAAATTCCCTGGTTATTTGTATCAGGGAATTTTCTTTTATTCTGTTTTTAGAAAAACCCAGTTTTAAATTATACTATAAAACAAGAAGCAATCAGTTTAGTTTTGAAATATTAATAGAATTTAAAGAATCAGTTCTTATCAGCAATCACAGTATTGCTCAATATCCCAATCCCTTCTATCTCTATTTCTATGACATCGCCAACTTTTATCGGCTTAGTGCTTCCAGGGGTGCCGGTAAATATTACGTCACCTGGCAATAAGGTTACATATTGGCTGATATAGCTCACGATTTGTTCCACATTATGCAACAAGTCTTTTGTGCGTTCAGATTGGACAGTCTCTCCATTCAATCTCGTTTCCAGCAGTAGGTCATTGTAATTTAACCCTGTAACTATTGTCGGGCCTATGGGACCAAAAGTATCAGAGGCTTTTGCCCTGAGCCACTGAAGATCATCCCTTTGCCAATTCCGTTCGCTTAAATCGTTGCCAGCTGTTACACCAAATATATATTCCGAAGCATCGGTGACGGAAACTTTCTTAGCTTCTTTTCCAATCACTATTACCAGTTCCCCTTCGTAGTGCAAATTTGTGGCATCTGAAGGCATAATTATCGGGTCTTCATGCCCAACAATTGAAGTAGGATATTTTGAGAATAGCCCTGGATATTCGGGATCGGGTCTTTCCCCCAAATGACTCTTATAATTTAATCCAACTGCCAAAACTTTGGACGGCTCACAAGGGGCCAGTAGTTTTACTTCAGACAATTTAACCTCTTTTCCTGTTGTTTGAGGTGATGAAAACAGATCTCCATCTAATTCACTGATGTTTTCTCCATCCAAAATACCATAATTGGTTTTTCCTTCATAGTTATACCTCACGTACTTTACTATTGCTCCTTGAGAGAATGAGAAACCAATACTGTGGATTAATATGGCAATGGTAACAACTGCTGTCTTTATGGATTTGCAATGAGAGTTGCTATAATAAATTTTCATGGTGTTTGGGGATTTGATATGGATATTAAATATGTGGTGATCTCAATTTACGAAATTAATAGGTCAGTCATAAATCCAAAATTAAATTCTTATTTTAAATTCCTTCCATTTTGAATAGTTGATTGCCTAAAAGCCTTTAATTTTATTGATCAATTAAAATTGAGATGAGAAAGTTTGATGAAAATTTAACAGAATTTACCACCAAGGAGAAATTGGCCATTATCAGGATGATGGAGAAAATCGCCAAAGCCAATCATCAGATTGCACCTGGAGAGATGGATTACATGGTGAAAATGGTCAATTTTCTTGGAATGACTTCCAAAGATGTATATAGAGCCAAAGAATTAAACCTGAAAGCTGTTGGTACAATATTCACGCGGATGACAGATGATAAAAAGAAAGTCTTGGGTAATACCCTTCTGGATATGACTATGGCCGATGGTCATGTTGATCCTGAGGAAGTTAGGGTGGTTCTGGACACTTTCCTGGCAGTCAAAAATTCCACATCAAATAAAACTGATCAATCAGAAGTAACTTAGAAACAGGTTATGGGAACCGATCCCGGACTTTTCAGTTTGATAATTTATTTATTGTCAAGATCAACTTTCAAACCTCTGTACACTAGTAGGATAAAGTCTTTGCTCTTCACAAATCCACCAGGCCACATTTCATCATAATCAGCTATTGGATTTTCTGTAATTACCTCATCCTGTGTCTACCCGGCTTCTATCAAGGGCATTATTTTAGAGCGGAT
>CBDVAV010000628.1:0-3275 GCA_965372055.1 uncultured bacterium
AGTCAGTATAATTTAACTGAGGACGATTATAAGGAATTTGTGCATTGGCTGAAGGATAAAGATTATGACTATGTTACCCCTGTTGAAAACAAGATTGAAGATCTCGCCAAAACTGCCAAAGAAAGCAATTACTACTCGCGGCTACATGATCAAATAGAAAGTATAAAATCAATGGTTTCCCACGATAAAGAAGATGACCTGGTAAAATTTAGAGAGGAAATCCAATGGCTTCTTGAAGCAGAGATCAGTTCTAGATATTATTTGGCCTCTGGTGAAATTGAGTCTTCGTTACGTTATGACGATGATGTAAACGAAGCGATCAGGGTATTAAATGACAAATTATTATATAGCCAATTTTTAGCCATAAAGTAGGCAAAGTCTTCACCATGGCATCTATTCTCAGTATCGAAACTGCAACATCTGCCTGCTCTGTTGCGCTACACACTGACGGTAAATTAATCTTAGACCTGAAAAAGCTACAAGAGAAATCACATTCTGAAGATATGATGCAGATGGTACAGGATTTGCTAAAAACTTCTAAGATTGACCCCAATGAATTAGATGCTATTGCTGTTTCAGGAGGGCCGGGTTCATATACCGGCCTTCGAATCGGGGTTTCTTCAGCCAAAGGTCTCTGTTTCGGATTAAATATCCCCTTGGTTGCCATAAACACCCTTGAAGTTATGGTGGATCAAATATCTGATACCCAAGGTGTCGACTATTTGTGTCCAATGCTTGATGCCCGGAGAATGGAAGTTTATTGTCTCCTGGCTGATAAATCATCGAAAATTGTTACGCCCACCGAAGCCAAAGTCATTGATGAGAGGGCGTTTGAAGAAATTCTTAAAACATCGAAAATCCTGTTTTTTGGTTCAGGGGCGGAAAAGTGCAAGGGAGTAATAAATTCACAAAACGCACAATTTTTGGATGACATTCACCCGATGGCAGAATCTGTAGGGAATCTTGCTTCGAAAAAATTCCAGCTTGAAGATTTTGAAGACATAATATCTTATGAACCGATGTATCTCAAACCAGTAAATATCACAAAGCCAAGGAAACAGATTTAATAAGATCAGGAAAGAATCAGTTAATTGTGTTAATTTAGTATCGGGTAATTCTTATAAAAGATTGGAAAAGATTCTCAACAAGGTTGCAAAAAGCCCATTGATCACCTTTGATCTGGAAGATTATTATCATCCCGGGGAAAGGATGGTTTATGACATCAAGCAAAATCTTTATCAAGGGCTGGTTCTTAAAGAAGCCGAATTTAGGGCTTTTGTAAAGGAGCATCCCTGGAGTTCTTACCAGGATAAGAATGTGGCAATAATATGCAGTGTGGATGCAATTGTGCCAACCTGGGCTTTTATGTTGATCGCCATTAAACTTGAACCCTTCGTAAATAAAGTAATTATGGGAGATATGGATCTTCTGGAAAATATTTTATTCCAAGAGGCCATTGCCCGAATTGATTTTCAACAATTTGAAGGCAAAAAAATTGTAATAAAAGGTTGCAGTAGTGATAAAGTACCTCAATTTGCTTACATTGAAATTGCCCGATTAATGAGAAAACATGCATTTAGCATTATGTATGGGGAACCATGCAGCACTGTTCCTCTATTTAAAAAAAGTGTAGGGTAAAATTTCTTGGTCAACTACTAATTTTGGAAAGTTTTTGAAATTCTTTCTTTATGATTTCTGAATATGAAAATGGCCTTCTTAGAGATTCTACACTCATTCCTGATTTTAATGCTGCTATCACTCCAGCAGCTTCAAGGTAGTTTTTCACCCTGTAAAACTTCCCTTGCTGCCAAGGCAAAGCATTCAGGTCGTTTTCCATAACATTAGAGTTCTCCTCTACTGCAATTACAGGTATTCCTTGCTCAAGGGCAGCCAGAGTAGGCAATCCCAGGCATCCATCAGGAATAATTAAACAGGAGACATCCTTGGCGGAAAGCAAACTGGTATTATCCAATAAATTAGTATCTGTAATAATCTTGGGGCTTCTTTGCAATCCTTTCATTAGGCATTGAAGAAAAGAAACCGAGATGGCTTCTGCTGCCATCCTGGGATCTACGATACCGGGATCGAGATTGGCAATATCCTCTGACTCAAACATGGGGGCATGGGCAGAAGGAACATTGAATATGGAAGAAATGGAATGGGTGAGTAAGGCTTCAACACCACCCCAGGGGTTGATCATACCACCTTCACTCTGGAAATAATCCATATGGTACTCCACGGGAACTGAAATAATAGAAGCCAAAGCTATGGCATCATATTCACCCTCGTGATCTTCAATTGCGCGCAAGAGATTACCAAATCCATTTATTCTTCCCCCTGACCTTCCTGATTCAGAATATTCGGCCTTCATTTCAATAGGAGGATCAAGGGTAATTATTTTTTGACAATTAAGGCCGTATGCTGCCCTTGCAGAATTAATGGTATTGATGGCTGCATTGGCAAAAATTTCTTTTTGATGATTGTCAATTATGGCCAGAATACGGTTTGACCTTACCTTTTGCAGCCCAATGGTTCCCATCAATAATCTAGTAATTACACTCCCTTCCACGTACAACATGTTTTCGGTCATTTCATTGACATCGGAGGCGTTTACCACATTGGGGTTAATAATCAGGTTATCGCACAAAGAAGCTATTATCCTGGCTGCTGGGGTGGCATCCCCGGCATGACCACCGATATCAGAACCTATCCCGGTAGGGACAATAAAAACTGCATTAAAATCCGATGTATTTTCGAAACTTCTTTTCCTGAAACTGAATATGGACTCAGGGTCTGCATTTAGCTCCCTGTTAGGAAGTAAACCAGCTTCGCAATAATAGTTGTCGTTGTCGGTTTTGGTAATCACGAACCGGTTAAAAACAGATCCTTCAAATTTATATTGTTGTTCTGAGAAAAAGGAGATCAGGTCTTTGTGATTTCCTTTGACAGGCAGTTGAAAGTCTACTTCATGCATAGTTGATTAATTAGGTTGGTAAACTTAATTATTTCCTTTCAATCAAGTGAGAATTAATCACTTTTCCTTTAAACCAGTCTTCAGAAAAAGTTGAAGCAAGATCGGCATCAAAATCTTTACATGAAAAAATATTGATGTAAACGTTCCCTAGCAGGTCTAAGGTGTGGATTATGATATTGCTGGTTAGAATAAATTGAACTGCTGTGGTGCCTTTCAGGTGCGGTTCGGTTTGCTGTTCATCAGGGGGTACTCCATGATCATCCCACCAGCACAATTTCTCTGCCTTCATATCAATTTTTTC
>CBDVAV010000629.1:0-3268 GCA_965372055.1 uncultured bacterium
AATATTATATATGATATACATTATATTAAATAATACACATAATATAAATCAATTACTTCAGGTTGTAAATAATTCTCAGAAACATAATATAACTATGATCTTTTTATTGGTGTATTATTGAAATCGTTTGCTGCTTAATAATAGGAATAATCCAAACTAATATTTCGGGTTTAGACCCAAGCAAATATTTGTAACTTGCCTTTATACTGTATATTTTGTAAACATGGAGATATTAAGTTTGAGTCAATTAAAGAAACTAATTGATATAGGTCAGTTAATTACCAATCTGGAAGAGGGTTATGTATTATACTCAGAAGGAAGGGTAAAGGTACCTCCAGTTGGCTTTCTTAATTTCGAAGATCCACCCGGTGATGTGCATATCAAATATGGGTACATAAAAGGTGACAATGTATATGTCGTTAAAATTGCCTCGGGATTTTATAATAATCCGAAGTTAGGTATTAGTGCAAGTGACGGCCTGCTGTTGGTTTTTAGTCAGCAAACAGGAAAACTGGAAAGTATTTTACTGGACGAATGTTATCTGACTGACGTAAGAACAGCAGTCGGAGGAGCAATAGTGGCCAAACATCTGGCACCATCGAACATCACAGCCATGGGTATTGTGGGAACCGGGGTACAAGCGAAAATGCAATTACAGATGCTACAACATGTGGTTGGTTGTAATAACTGTATCATTTGGGGCAGGAATCCTGATAAAATTGAGGCAATGGTGAATGATATAAATCAAAATCCGGATTTCTGGTCAAAGGAATTAATATTGGAAGCAACAACGGACATGGATTACCTTACGAGCAATTGTAATCTTATTGTTACCACCACACCTGCTAAAGCCCCATTAATTATGGCAGATCAGGTTCGACCGGGAACACATATTACCGCAATGGGATCAGATGATCAAGGTAAACAAGAATTAGATGCTGCTTTGTTGGGGAAAGCAGATGTTCTGGTGGCAGACAGCAGGGCACAATGTATACAGTATGGGGAAATGTCCCATGGTGTTAATAGTGGTTTGATAAGTGAAGATGATATTATTGAACTGGGAAATGTGATCAACGATAGGTCGTTAGGAAGGAAAAATGACGATCAAATTTCAATAGCAGATCAAACAGGCGTGGCGGTACAAGATATTCAAATTGCCAAAATGGTAAATAGTTTATTAATAAAAAACAAATAATTTGGAAACAACAGCAATAATCGATGTAAGAAAAGAGGTTTTAGATGCTGATAAACGCATTAGACCCTATGTAATAGAAACACCCGTAGAGCACTCCATTTATTTCAGCGAATTGATCAACGGAACGGTACATTTAAAATTGGATCTTTATCAAACCACCGGTTCATTCAAATTCAGGGGAGCCACCAGTAAAATAATGTCACTTTCTGAAGAGGAATTAGACAGAGGTATCATTTCGGCTTCTACCGGTAACTATGCCCTGGCCATTGCCCAAGCAATGAAAAACGTAGGAAGGGAAGCAACGATTTATTTGGCGAAAGACGTTCCAGAATCCAGAATGGAACTCATTAAATCCCATGGATTGAACATTGTTATTTATGGAGATGAAGCTTGGGATGCGGAAAAGAAAGCAAGGGAAGTTGCAGCTACTGAGGGCAAGATTTATGTTTCCCCATATAACGATCCCGTGGTTGTGGGAGGACAAGGAACTTGTGGTTTGGAAATTGAGAAGCAGGTAAAGGATGTTAATACGGTCATTATCGCTTGTGGTGGTGGGGGATTGCTATCAGGATCTGGAGGTTATCTTAAAACGGGTAATCCTGATATCAACGTGATTGGTGTATCGCCTGAAAATTCACCAATCATGTACGAGTCGGTACGGCAAGGTAAAATGATTGAGATGGGGTTTACACAAACATTGGCCGACACTTGCGCCGGAGGGGTTGACCTGGATACCATCACTTTTGGATTGTGCCAGAAGTATGTGGACGAAATAGCCTTGGTATCAGAAGAGGAAATAGAGAATGCAATTAGAATCTTATTTGAACAACACCGCCTTGTATCTGAAGGTTCAGCAGCACTTAGTGTTGCCTACTTTATGAAAAACAAGGAAAAATTTGAGGGTAAAAATGTAGTACTTGTGGTATGTGGGAAGAATATAGGAATTGAATTGTTTAAATCGATCATCAATCATAGCCGTTGAACCTGAAAGGATTGATATTCTCAATGGTTTGCATTTCTTCTTTTGTGCCCATATAAGAAATAAAAGATTGTAATCAGAGCAAAAAAGATACTTAATGCTATAACCTCATTGATTGGCATAAAAGATAGTAACCAAGCGATTATTACAATACTTACCAGTGGCACGGTTATTCCTCCTGGAATTTTGAAATATTTATCATGGGTGGTAGTCGATACTAACCTGCTCCGAATTACAGCCAGCGCCACACCCAGATAGACCAGCAAAATAGATGAGCTTGCCAGTAAAGCAAGTGTCTCAAATCCTCCACTAATGGCCATCAAGAATATTGATCCGCTAAATAAAAGAATTGCCGTATATGGGGTTTTATATTTAGGATGAATATTACTTAATACTTTTGGAAGAAGATTATTTTCGGAAGCTGCAAAAGGCAATCGGGAAGACGCCAGGACATCACCTCCAAGGGTACTGAAGATTGACATAACCGTTGTCGCAATGATGACCGTACCACCTATTGGCCCTACCAGTTTTATAGCTGTGGCTGCCAATGGGGCCTCAGTATTAAGGGATAATTCATCACCCATAACACCGGTTGCCACAAGTTGTATCAACAAATAGATGATTAAAATGCCCCCGATTCCCATAAACATACCCCGGGGAATTGATCTTTTAGGATCCTTAATTTCCCCGCTATTATTTAGCGCACACTCGAAGCCCAAAAATGCGTAAAATAAAATCAGTGATGCCGAGCCTATGGATTCCATCCCAGGAAAAACATCTATCGCCAGGTTTTCCATTTTTAAATTAAAAATTCCAACCATGATAAGAAGAAGCAGGGGTGTCAATTTTATCAGTGTCATAACTACCGTCATCCTGACTCCGGCTTGAACCCCAATGATATTTACATAGGTAAATAAACCCATCACCATAAAGAAAAATATAGCCCTAAACCAAAATTCTGAGAAAATTGGAAACCAAAGACTAATCATATCGGCCATTACATTGAGAATAGCAGCATCAGAAAGCACAGCCCAGCCAAACCATACCAGGGTATTGGTTAAAAAACCAGTAAGGGGTCCAAATGAAGATTCAAT
>CBDVAV010000630.1:0-3267 GCA_965372055.1 uncultured bacterium
ATATGAGAACCATTACAAATGATACTATCAAGAATGCTATGCTAATAAGGATTGAGTTTTGTACTTCACCCAATATCAGGAGTACTTGAAAAATAATAGTAATACAAGCAGCTATTATCATTAAGTTAGAGCTGTACCCTATGCTTTCCATCAACATTTTTTTATCAGAGTAGGTAGAGGTGCCGGTAAAACTATATATTCTATATTTAATTGGAAGGTACTTATATATTAAAGCTAGAACGAGTACCAAGGAACCGATCATTAAGTGATTTGCTAATTCCATTTTCATAATCTACGTTGTTTTTGATTTTCGAACCCAATGTGATCAAAACAACTACAATCTCATAAATAATAAGGTGGACAATAGGTTTAGGCTTGGGGTATATAAGGTGGACAAATATTTCCGGTAGTACTGGAAATGCTTGATTATGAGGCTATTGTAATCAACTAGATTAAAGACCTGATTTGTTTTTCAGTTAATGAGCAGTTTAACCACTCTGCATCATAATTTGCATCATATTTATTATAGAAACTAATGGCTTGATCATTCCAATCAAGTACTTGCCAGGTTAATCCAGAACAATTCCCTTCGATTGTAATCCTCATTATTGTTTCAAAAAGCAACTTTCCGATTCCTTGCCCCCTTGCTGTTTCTGTCACTACCATGTCTTCGAGATATAGACTACGGCCCTTCCAGGTCGAGTATCTAAAATAATAAATTGCTGTCCCCAGTATTTTATTATCATAATCAGCTACAATAAAATCAAATACCCGCTTTTTGCCAAAGCCATCTACTTCCATCATTTTTACAGTATTTTCGACCTTATCAAGTGCTTTCTCAAATGCCGCAAGTTCTTTAATCAGATTTAACACTGCCTCTAAATCCTCTTTTCTGCCCTGTCTTACATGAACCATAAATTAAATAATATTATTACAACAATTGTGGAGTGTCAAACAAATCCATTTTAATCTCTTTCTATGAACCTGAATACATTGCCCTACGAAGCCATTCAAGCTAAAATAGTTTTAGCTTGAACGGTCAACTGGAATGGGATTCATCAACAGATTTATTGGAACAGCCCTGTGAATTAAAATTACATATTTTCTCTTGCAAATTCTGGAATAATGCCCATGTTATGCCACACAAAAGCATAACGGTCAGCAACTAATTCTATACTTTGCTTTATTGATACGGAACCATGACCTGCCCTGGTTTGTATTCGAATCAGCACTGGATTGTCACCCGAATGATACTCTTGCAACCGGGTCGCAAATTTAAACGAATGAGCAGGTACAACCCTATCATCATGATCTGAGGTGGTCACCAGTGTGGCAGGGTAGTTAATACCTTGTTTAAGTGCATGATATGGCGAATAAGTTCGTAAATATTCGAACATTTCTGGAGAGTCTTCGGCAGTACCATAATCGGCAGACCATCCTGCACCTGCGGTAAAAGTATGGTATCGCAGCATATCCATTACTCCTACAGCAGGAAGTGCGACTTTAGCCAAATCTGGTCTTTGTGTCATGGTAGCCCCCACAAGTAGCCCCCCATTTGATCCACCTGCGATTGCCAAAAACTCACTGGATGTATAGCCCTGGTTGATAAGATATTCCCCTGCAGCAATGAAATCATCAAATACATTCTGTTTATTTAGTTTTGTGCCAGCCAAATGCCAATCTTCACCATATTCGCCGCCACCTCTAATATTTGGTTGAGCATATACTCCACCGTTTTCCAACCAGGCAATCCTTGAGGTACTGAACGAAGGTCTTAGGCTGATGTTAAAGCCACCATATGCATAAAGATAAGTGGGATTTTTCCCATTTAACTCCAGTCCTTTCTTGTGGACAATGAACATAGGCACCTCAGTACCATCCTTACTGGTATAAAATACCTGATTTATTTCATAATCATCAGGTCTAAAATCTACTTCAGGCTTTTTATACAGCGTTGATTCCCCGCTGCTGATTTCGTAACGGAAAATGGTGGTTGGATAATTGAAAGATGTAAACGAATAATACAGTTGTATGTCCTCATTTTTGGCGCCAAACCCATTTGCTGAACCAATACCTGGTAGCTCTATATCCCTTTCAAAATTACCCTCCAGGTCAAATTGTTTAACTTCCGTTTTCGCATCAACAAGATAACTGGCAAATATTTTGCCTCCACCGGTCCCTACCCGAAGAACGTTTTCAGATTCAGGAATAACATCAGACCATTCGTCTTTTGTCGGATTGTTTATTTCTACATTGATCAATCTATAATTTGGGGCATCAATATTAGTGTACAAGTAGAAAGTGGAACCAACATTCTCTCGATATTGGCATCTGGCCATATAATCATCCTGCAATTGAATAAGTTCACTATCTGGATCGGTAATGTCTTTCACATATAATTGATTTCCACTGGTGTTCTGAGAGGCAGAAATAATCAGGTAGTTCTGATCTTCAGTAATAAATCCACCTATATATCTATTGGGTTGCTCTTCGCCTCCATAAACCAATTTATCATCAGATTGTGAAGTACCCAATTGGTGGTAATAGAGTTTATGGTGCTGTGTTTTGCCAGAAAGCTGACTGCCGTCTTCCGGATTATCATAACTGCTGTAGTAAAACCCCTCATTTCCAAACCATGATGCTCCACTAAACTTCACATTTACTAATGTGTCTTCAACAACTTGCTTAGTTTCTGCATTCATAATGATCAACTTCCTCCAGTCTGATCCACCTTCCGTAATCATATGAGCGGTCATATTTCCATCTTTTGAGAAATAAACCCCTCTCAAAGCCGTAGTGGCATCTTCAGAAAAGCTGTTTGGATCTAAATAAACCTCAGCATCGGAGGTGCCATCAGCTTTCTTCCTATACAGAACACTATGGTTCTGTAGTCCTTCGTTTCTATAGTAATACTCATAGTTTCCTTCTTTAAATGGGGCAGACAATTTCTCATAGTCATAGAGCTGTTCCAATCTGGCTTTTAAGTTATCGCGAAAATTGATATTGTCTAAATAGCCGAATGTAACTTTATTTTGACTTTCCACCCATTGTGCAGTTTCCTCAGAAGTGTCATCTTCCAACCACCTGTAAGGATCTGGAACATCTACACCATGATAGTTATCAACTTGATCACCTTTCCTTGTTTCAGGATATTTCCATTCGGCTACTTCTTTGCCAGCTTGATCAGTACAAACCACTAAAAGAAAAATAGCAGGTAATAATAATAGATTTTTCATTTTATTTTATGGGTTCTTTAGAAATGGCGTT
>CBDVAV010000631.1:0-3264 GCA_965372055.1 uncultured bacterium
AGTAGCATTAACGGTAGCTAATGCCGCATTGTCAAAAGGCATGGAAGTAGGCCTTTTCCTATCATCCGATGGCGTAGAAATCAGTAGATCAGGAGCCTATGAGTACACACATATTGCGCCTTTTAAAAAACTAAACGAGTTGGTAGAAGCATTCGCTGCCAATGGCGGCATCATTTGGTCTTGTGCCCCATGCTTTAATCATCGTGGTTTAAATCCTGATGAGACTGTAAACGGCACCGAAGTTGTTGGTGCTGGCCCCATGCTGGACTGGGTAGTTGAAGGCGCTCAAACATTATCATTTTAAAATGGTATTAGGAAACTTGCTAAAATGACAAATAAAGTAATTTATCTTGATTCACATGCCACCACGCCTGTGGATCAAGATGTACTTGACACCATGCTGCCTTACTTTACCGAACATTATGGGAATGGGAACCATAAGTTTGGGTGGAAAACGGATTATGCCCTGGAAGAGGCACGTTTTCAGGTAGCTGAACTTATTGGTGCACGACCTACTGAAATAGTTTTTACCAGCGGCTCAACCGAGGCTATTAATATAGCTTTACTCGGATTAGCCGAGGCCGACAAAAGCGGGCGCAAACATATTGTGACTCAAAAAACGGAGCACCCTGCTGTTTTGCAATGTGTGGAAGCACTCAAGCAACGTGGTTTTCAAATCACCCTATTGGATGTTGATGCTGTAGGCAGAATTGATTTGAACGTACTAAAAAAAGTAGTAAGCAACAAAACATTGGTTGTTGCCATTATGATAGCGAACAATGAAATAGGCACAGTACAGCCTGTTAAAGAAATTGGTCAAGTATGTCGTGATGCAGGAGCTAAATTTTTCTGCGACTTAACGCAGGGCGTTGGCTGGCATCCTGTAAAAGTGGACGGGATGAATATTGATCTTGCTGCTATGTCATCACACAAAATTTACGGGCCAAGAGGTGTTGGTGCATTGTTCATAAGGCACTTACACCCAAAAGTTACGATCAGCCCTGTGCTATTTGGTGGAGGTCAGGAGCAGGGAATACGACCGGGAACTTCCAATGTTCCAGGTATTGTTGGGTTTGGCAAAGCCTGTGAGTTACTAAACCATAAATCAGAAAGCATTGGTAATCATGTACAAATGCTGAGAGACCGTTTGCAAGAGTATCTTTTTTCTTCTATTGATGGCATAACGATGAATGGTTGTCCGGATAACAGACATCCGGGAAACCTGAATTTAGCGATTCCTGATGTGACAGGCGAAGATTTGATTGGTGCCCTACCTAACATTATATTTTCTACAAGCTCCGCCTGCTCAAGTGGTTCTGCAAAACCTTCTCAGGTTATTGAAGCTCTTAACGTTCCTGATACTATTTTAAAAGGTGCATTTCGATTTGGTATAAATAAATTCAATACCATCGATGAAATCGATTATGTTGGCAAGCAAGTAGTTTATACGGCTATACGATTACAACAAAAAAGAAAGTAATATTAGAAAGGGTGTACGGGTCTGCCTTTCTTGGTCTAGATTGGTTTCTTCTAGAGTAGTCCTGGCAATCCGCAGGATTGGCGGAGGTGCCAAAAAGCACTAAACTGCGATAAGGAATATGAACGGGCAATTGCCAAGGTGGTGAGTAAAAAGGGTAAGTATATGAAAGGTAAATTCCAATCCACGGTAGAACCAGTTTTCGGGAAAATCAAATCAAGCTAATTGCAAGTCAATATCTCTTTTTGTAAGCCTTATCTTACTATTTGAAAGAGAATTTAATGTTTTTTTGATATGTATAGCTTTGTTATGCTTTATGAATGGAGGTATTAAATCTTCAAGTTTTATTTTAAAAAGCCTATTTATTACAACGATATCTTCCTTTGAAAATGGCCTTAATCCATTGATTAACTCGGACATATAGCCTTTTCTATGCCCTAGTATTTTAGCAAGGTCATTTTGATTTAATCCTGTTGCTTTCAATTTGGATTTTATTGATTCCTTTCTCTTTTGATAAAACTCATTCTCAGCCTGAATCAATGCTTCTGCTAAATCACTTTCTTTAATTTGCTCATCGGTTATCCCTTCATCAGCTGACCAATGCCTTTGTTCATAATTGAGAATCAATCCACGAAGATGCTTACGAATAGATAGGTACCTGCTATCCTCTTTCTCCAGTTTTCGAAGTTTTAAATATAATGATGTAGCTCTTTCAAGCTCCAATTCACTGGTTAATGCATCCAGTTTCTGTATGTTATTTATAGATAGTTTGTCCATTTTATATCAATTGTTGATTTCGTAACCACTTTTCTATTATGTGGATTTTCCTGCCCCGATCTCCAGGATCTTCTCCCTGCAAATCTTTTCCGTAAAGCCCTTTAGTTGGTTCACTTTGTCTGAAAGGTATTCGAGTTCGTTTTTGGAAATCGAATATTCATCCATCTTGTACCGGGCATCGATGTACGCCTTTTTCAATAGTTCAAACAACCGCTTTTCTTCGTCTGTGGTTCGTGGGAAAACGGCAAATTGTTTGTTGCACATTTCTGCTTTTATGCCAAGTGTTTCCAAATTGTGGTCTTTGGGGCGGTAATCGGTAAAAACCAATAAAATGGTGGTGTAATAACGTTCGGTAGCTTGATGGAGTTCGAAAGCCGCCTTTTGGAAATAGTTTTTCTTAAATGCAATTTCATAAAACTCAAAAAATTCATTCGCACTCGTAAACCATTGGTCAAAATACTCCTGTGCCTTTTGTTGGTATTGTTCGGGGGTTAACTTCCTGGGGGTAGCCAGTTTAAATTTTCCCGAATCATATAAAACCTTGCCCTCTTCTTTGATGTCACGGAAGAAGTAGTTGCCCATCGACAAGGATTTGTTCAGTTGTTTGATACCATGGAAGATCAGGCTTACGGGCGTTTTTACTTTTCCCGTGTTTGTCAGTTCGGCTTTTACTTTGTCCTCTATCCTGAATTTTTGTTTGAGGTCTTCGTGGGTCAGTACGACCAATATATCGTAGTCGCTTTGGTATTCATAAGTGGTGCCTTTTTCCATATATTGATCCTCAACCCAGTTGCCCCGTGCGTAACTGCCGAACAGGATCACTATTTCTGTTTCTTTGAAAGCAGAAAGCACTTCGGTCAGAAGATTCAGTTCGTCTTGTTTGGATTGGGGCAGTTTATCTGGGGTTGCGTTCACGGGCGCAAAGTAAAAAATTATTTGTTTTTAATCCCTTCCGTTACGTGTTTTCGTTCGGTGAGCTATCCCCTATAATTGTTAGTATAAGAATAGTA
>CBDVAV010000632.1:0-3257 GCA_965372055.1 uncultured bacterium
ATCGACCTTAACAATTGGTTGTTAAATTCTGACTGGTTTCCACAATGGATGTCCGCTTTATCGTGGATCAATGAATTATATTTCAGCAATAGCTCAGCATCCACCTTATTTTTAAGCTCTAGGGTTGGGATTTCAGTATTGTCTTGCCTGTAAGCTATTCGGTCATTTTTCCAAACTACATGAAGGATCACGTTATTATAAGCCGGGTCAAGTTGATGCTTGTGATCATTCCACCCCGAGGAATTTATATGTAATTCAATATTTCCATTCCATTCTATTTCATCTAAAGTAATTTTCCCTTGGAAAAAATCGGGGCCTGAATCATTATTTATAAAGCCAGGTTTAAATACCTTGATATTGAGCCCTTTTGTTGTTTTTAGATCAGCTTTGTCAAAATACTGGAACTGCCAGATAAATTGTAAGAATTGTTCTTGCATAGAAATTTATAATTTCCATGCTAAAATATAATTAATTTATGTTATTGTTATTTTTATTGTACATATTGATCCAGTAGTATACTCATTTCTTTCTGCAAACTTTCAGCTTCTTTGGCTGCCATTTGAGCAAAACCTTTATCATTTGATGCATAAATAATACTTCTTGAGGCATTTACCAGCAATCCACATTGATCGTTCAATCCGCTCTGGGAAACTTCCTGTAAACTTCCGCCCTGGGCTCCGACTCCCGGGATCAAAAGGAAATGATCTGGTACAATACGTCTTATCTTTTTTATTGCTGATGCCTGGGTAGCGCCCACGACATACATCATTTGACCTGAATTAGACCACTCTTTACTTTTTTCAAGAACTATTTCATAAAGCTTGCGGGATGTTCCTTCTTCTGTAATAAACTGGAAATCCCCACTTCCTGCATTAGATGTTAATGCCAAAAGGATTACCCACTTATTGTTAAAACCCATAAATGGCTCCACGGAATCCTTTCCCATGTAAGGCGCAACTGTAATGGCATCAAAATCTAGATGTTGGAAAAAAGCCAAGGCATATTGTCTTGAGGTATTTCCAATATCCCCCCTTTTGGCATCTGCTATGGTAAATATATCTTCGGGTATGTACTTGCAGGTTTTTTCCAAGGTATCCCAACCTTTGGCTCCTTGTGCTTCGTAAAAAGCTGTATTGATTTTGTATGCTACACAATATTTATTGGTAGCATCTATAATTTGTTTATTGAATTCAAATACCGGATCCTGGTGTTTTAATAAATGGGAGGGGATTTTGTCGGGATCACTGTCCAAACCAACAGATAGGTAAGATCGCTTGGCCTGGATATATTCGAACAGTGCTTCTTTATTCATAATCAAAAATAAAAAAAGCCGCAAATAACGGCTTCTCAAAAGATGTTATCTTTTTTCATTATCTTAAATCAATTACCTCAACGTTTTTATACTTGGTAACATCAAATACAAAATAGGAATCTGACGGGTTTAAACTTGGATCAAATTCGGTAATATTATATTTATAGCTGTTTCCTGATTTATCAAACATTGTCCAGCTTTTTAAGGTCTTGTCTTTTTTGCTGATTTCCATCCTTATCTTAAAATACTGATTATTTTTTGCATCTTCCGGTACCAGGTCCACAATTTCATAAACATTGCTTCCTATTGATATTTCTTCCAGGAATAAATACTTATAACCACTTTGGTAGGCCGTGTATATCATACTCGGTGAGATGTCCCCAATATCAGGATCGTAATTATCTATATTTACTTCATTAACATCCGGTAAATACGTCCAAACCGTTGTTCCATCATTTATAATTGTTTGTTCATCCATTACCAAAAGGAATTTATTGCCTTTTATTGTAATCTCCCCCGTAAAATTTTCGCTAACACCTTCGGATTCATTTACAAGGGAGTAGACAATACTGGCTTTAAAAGCAGTGAAACTTTTATATTTTGCACTCATAGCGTCAAGAATTGCTAAAGCTTTCTTGTCATATTGACCGTATGAAATAAAATTCAGGCAAAGTAGAAAGATACCTAAACTAAGTAATTTTTTCATTGCAGCAAATTTCCACAAAAGTAGTAGATTATTCCAAACTGTTCAACAATTGTTCCAAAGAATATTCATCCTGGATCAGTACTGCCCTTGCTTTACTTCCCTCAAATGGGCCAACAATTCCCGCAGCTTCAAGCTGGTCAATCAGGCGGCCAGCCCGGTTATAGCCAAGTTTTAATTTCCTTTGGATCAGCGAAGTACTTCCCTGTTGGTGCCGGACAATCAACTGGGCGGCTTCATCAAATAGAGCATCTCTCTCTGATAAATCAACTTCACCAATCTTATCACCACTCTCATCACCTACATATTCAGGTAAAATATAGGCCGAATCATATCCCCTTTGTTCTCCAATAAAGTCACAAATCCTATCTACTTCAGGTGAATCAACAAAAGGGCACTGTAGACGGATCAAATCAGAACCCTGATCCAATAACATATCCCCCATTCCTACTAATTGTTCAGCACCACCACTATCAAGGATGGTCCGTGAATCAATTTTTGAAGTTACCCGAAACGATAGCCTTGCAGGAAAATTTGCTTTTATTAAACCTGTTATCACATTTACCGAAGGTCTTTGGGTGGCAATGACAAGGTGAATACCAATTGCCCTTGCAAGTTGGGCAAGCCTTGTTATCGGCCCTTCCACTTCTTTCCCGGCAGTCATCATCAGATCAGCCAATTCATCAATAATCAATACGATATAAGGCATAAACCGGTGTCCCTGCATTGGGTTCAGCTTTCTTTGAATAAATTTCGCATTGTACTCTTTTAGGTTCCTTGCCCCAGCTTCCTTCATGAAGTCATACCTATTGTCCATTTCTATACACAATGAATTAAGTGTATTTACAACCTTTCTGGTATCGGTGATAATCGCATCTTCCCCATTGGGAAGCTTGGCCAGGAAATGCCTTTCTATTTTATTAAAAACAGATAACTCCACCTTTTTAGGGTCAACCAGTACAAATTTCAATTGAGAGGGATGCTTCTTATATATTAAAGATGTGAGAACTACATTCAACCCGACTGATTTACCTTGCCCGGTGGCTCCTGCCATGAGCAGGTGTGGTAATTTAACCAGATCAATAACCAGCAACTCGTTGGATATGGTTTTCCCAAGGGCTACTGGCAGTTCTTTGTCACTTTTCAGAAACTTCTCGGTGGACAACACCGAACGCATATCTACCATTTCCCGGTTTTTATTGGGTACTTCAATACCAATGGTTCCTTTCCCAGGAATAGGTG
>CBDVAV010000633.1:0-3245 GCA_965372055.1 uncultured bacterium
CTGGGTATAAGCAAGTTGAATGGCTTCCAATGATTGTATCAAATCTTCCAAAGGGTCTTTCAAATTATGACTGGCATCAATCATCCACGCTATGGATTGGCTATTCCTTTTCTCCATACCATATACCAACTCATTAAAAATCAGAAAGAGCTGGTAAGGCCTAATGCTGCCCGCTGTCAAATCATCGTCCCCGTACTTTGAATCATTAAAATGGAACCCACCTAGTTTTCCCTTCATCATTAAAGTAGCCACAATTTGCTCAATATTAGTGTTTGGCAAATGATGCCCCAGGTCAACCAGACAAAACGCCTTATCACCACAGGCTTCTGCCAGTAGCAAAGAAGTCCCCCAATCCTGTATCACCATTGAATAGAAATTTGGCTCGTAGGGCTTGTATTCTATAAACATCTTCCAATCATTAGGTATGGCATTATAGATTTCCCGTAGGGATTCCTCTGTATTTTGATAGGCAGTTCTGAAGTTATGTTGTCCTGGAAATGAAGCCCCATCCGCTAACCAAATGGTGAGGGACTTTGAACCCAATGCTTTTCCATATTCAATAACCTCTAGATTATGATCTATTGCTTGCCTGCGAATACTGCTATCCAGGTTACAAAGTGAACCGAATTTATAGGAATGTTTTTGGTCATTTTGATCTTGGAAAGTATTCGAATTTACAGCATCAAAAACAATATCATGGGAAAGGGCAAATTCTTTTATTGATTTAGAATCTTTTGGAATATCCCAGGGAATGTGCAGTGAAATTGCCCCAGCCGATTTAGTTAAGGAGTGAATAATACCAACATCACTGATTTTCTCTTCAAGGTTACCAGGTTCCCCACCCATGGTAAAGCGTCCAAAGCGGGTTCCGCCAACACCTAATGCCCAGCTTGGTATGGCCACTTGGAAATTGCATAGCTTTTGGATGATTTGCTCAACATCCACATCTTTTTTGCCATGTTGTTGATTGAGATGTAAGAGTTGTTCCTTGTGGGCATCTAATACCTTCTCATTATGTTCAGCTACTTTAGTTTTTTCAATTCTCATAATTAAAATGAATTTAGCTCAAAGTTGATCCTGTCAAAACTATCGTACAAAAGCTTCGGGGATACCTCCATCCACATTAATCACATTACCTGTGCTCTTATTCAGTTCGGTCAATATTGCAAATACACATTTGGCAATATCTTCCGGAAGGATGATTGCATTGAGCAGGTTGCGCTTTGCATAATGTGCCGGAAGTTCATCAACAGTTATTCCATACGCTTTTGCCCGTCCTTCGGCCCAGTCACCTTCCCAAATCTTACTGCCCACAATTACAGCATCGGGGTTGACTACATTCACCCTGATCTTTTCTTTACCTAATTCCGCGGCTAAAAGCCTACTCATGTGAACTTGTGCAGCTTTTGCAGTTCCATAACTTATATTATTTGGGCCGGCCACCAATGCGTTTTTACTGGCAATATTCACAATATCACCCCCATGTCCCTGCTTACGCATGATAACAACTCCTTTTTGAGCCACTAAAAATTGCCCTTTGGAAAGGATATCTGCAAGTTTGTCCCAATCATTAAGAGTAGTATCTTCAAGTGATTTTGATATGGCCAATCCTGCTGAATGAATGAGGATATCCACACCGCCAAAATACAAAGCAGCTTTATTAAAGGATTCTGTTACAGCCCCGGGATCAGTTACATCACAGACTGCATAAGTGGAAGTATCAGGATTAAAATCATTATTGACTTTCTCTAATTCCTTTTCAGAAATATCAGTAAGAACTACACAAGCACCTTCTGCAACTAATTTATCTGCAATGGCTTTACCAATTCCTCCAGAAGCCCCTGTTATAAATGCCACTTTACCTATAAGAAGTTTTTCAGGTGGCAAACGCTTTAACTTTGCTTCTTCCAATGCCCAATATTCAATGTTAAAAGCCTCCTGTCTGGAAAGGGCAACATATTCTGAAATAGCCTCTGCACCACGCATCACATTGATGGCATTAATATAAAACTCACTTGCTACCCGTGCTGTTTTTTTATTGCTGGCAAAAGTAAACATACCCACTCCGGGATATAGGATCACAACAGGATTTGGATCACGCATAGGTGGGCTATCAGGGTGCTTGCAGGATTGATAATATTCTTTGTAAGTATTATGATAGGCTTTGAATTTAGGCTCTAGTTGTATTTTCACTGATTTGTAATCAGTCAAATCAATATCTGAAGCCAAATCCAATACAAGAGGCTGAATTTTAGTCCGCAAGAAGTGGTCAGGGCAGGATGTTCCTAATTGGGCAAGTTTTTTAAGGTCGTTGCTATTGATAAATTCTAAAACACGTTCATCATCGGTAAAATGTCCCACCATTGTTTTCTGCTGTGAACAAAGGCCTCTAAGTATAGGTGCAATACTGGTCGCCTGGTTTCTTCGGGTAGTATTATCCTGCTCCTTGATGTTGTTATTAAATCCACCAAATACCAGCCGATTCTTTTTAATGTGCTTTTCAATAAATCTGGAGGCAGTTTCAATAACTTCAAGGCTATTTATATAACAATCGTAGGAGGTATTTCCCCAGGTAAATAATCCATGCGCTCCAAGAATGATTCCTTTACAGGTTGGGTTTTCGGCGACCCATTGTTCCAATTTCAATCCTAAGTCAAAACCAGGGCGTTGCCAGGGAAGCCAACCCATTGTTTCACCCCAAAGTTCTTGAGTAATTTCCTTTCCATTTTTTGATGCTGCAATTGCAATGAGGGCATCAGGATGCAGATGATCAATATGTTTGAAAGGTAACAAACCATGTAGAGGAGTATCTATTGAGGGCACTGCGGCATCTAAATTATAAATACAATGATTGTACAACTCTACGATTTCATCTTCAAACTCTAATCCCCGGTACACCTTTTTTAATGATCGCAAGCGATCCAGGTATAAGCCGGATATTCCTTTCTGTGTTAATGTTCCCAAATCACCACCGGATCCTTTGACCCACATGATTTCTACATCTTCTCCAGTCAGTGGGTGCTTCCCGATGGTTTTACAACTGGTATTGCCCCCTCCAAAATTAGTGATCCGTAAATCTGCTCCCAGAATATTAGAACGATATAGGAATAAAGCCACTTCATCACCTTCCAATTCGACCGCTTTTGACTGGTCCCATAGATAGTTGACGTGTTCGAATTGTCCTACATCATTCATGATAATTGATTGTTTTAAGAATGCGAATGAAAATTAATTGTAGTTCACTA
>CBDVAV010000634.1:0-3245 GCA_965372055.1 uncultured bacterium
GTTCGTTTAATAAAACCTTGATCATGGTTATTAAGAGTAAACTTATTTACAACGTTATTGGCCAGGTTATCATCCGAATTTCCAATCATTAAACCAATATTGTCCATCACTTTTTTACCATCCACCAACATGCCAACCCCTTGATTGTTTGGGTTTTGACAATGCCCCAGGTCGCCATTGCTGGACACGGTTAATGCTAAATGATTATTATCCACTATTAGGCATGGAGGAGAAGTAACAATTTCAAAATATTGAAAATCATTATAAAAGTCATCTTCATAATCCAACCGGAAAACCAATTTGGTTTCAGGTGGTGTGTCTTGGTGGATAAAAATTTCAAAAGGGTTATTGATATTGTCAATGCTGTCCAAGGTTTCCATTTTACCCAATTGGTATTCTGAGTCAATAACCGTTGCAAAACCTGAGGTTGTGCTTAAAATAACTCTTGCATTATTTGTAGGGTTCAAATAATTGATAAAGGTGGCAGAAAGATTAACTGAGTCTCCATAAAATACGTGGTTTCCAATTTTATTTTTAATATTAAGATCAACCATTCTAATTGAGGGTGATATGTTATCAGTTAGTGCCTGTGCCACATTTAGTCTTCCTTTTCCCAGGAAACCAGTAAAAGGTGTGTTTCCCGGAATTTGGTAAATATCATCTGAAGTTACCCTTATCTTTTCAATTACCTGCAATGCGTTGAGTTCAGGGAATCTGGCACGCACCAATGCCGCCGTTCCGGCTACCATTGGTGAAGATAATGATGTACCAGTATCACTTCCATAACTATTACCTGCTTTAGCAGTAAAAATATTTTCACCAGGAGCAGCTACATCAATATGAACACTGTATGATGAAAATGTTATTTGATCAAGGTTATTAGTGCCTCCAACTGACATAACATTGTTAAACGAAGCGGGATAGAAGTCAAGGTTTTCATGTGTATTTCCTGCAGCAGCAACAATAACAACATCTTTTTCAAGGGCAACATAGTTTATAACATCCTGGCCAAATTGGCAAAAAGCCCCGGCTGCTCCCCAGGAAAGGTTAATCACTTTACACCCTCTATCTGCTGCATAGATCATGGCTTCATACTCATTAACCGCAAAACCACCATCGGAGGGAAAAATTTTAATGGGCATAAACTTAGAATTGAACCCGATGCCAGCAAGTGCTATTCCATTGTCTGTTTCGGCCGAACTGATCCCTGCCACTAAATTTCCATGTTGGTTCTGATCTGCTGTGACATCGGAATCATTATCAGCAAAATCCCATCCATAATAGTTGTCAATATACCCGTCTTCATCATCATCAACCCCGTTAACCGGATCATCAAGATTAAGATAAATATTCCCTCCCAAATCTTCGTGGTCAAGCTGAACTCCTGTATCCAAAATCCCAATGATAATACTGGCATCACCTTTTTCGATATCCCATGCATCATAAGCTTTGATTACCTCCAGAAAAGTTTGAGCACCGGTACCCGGTTGAGCCTGAGGATCATTCGGTACATACAATGGTTCATACTTGAAATACGGTTCAGCATATATAATTTCATCATATTCCAATAAATCATTTATACTTTGCAGTAAGTCCCCGCCATTGTTGATCTCAAGTTTATAGATATTAGATAAGGGATGCTTTTTTTGACGTGCATTAGCCAAAGAGCTTGTTTTGATCAATGAATTAAACTTATTAATACCTGTTTCCTTCGTTATATCACTAATACTTTTAAGATTTACCCTGGTAGATTCGTTAGAAGATTCTTTTACCCTCACCATAATAATGTTGGGGTAATAATTGCCCAAACTAGTTCCTTTTGGAAATTGGTAACGTCTTGTAGTTTGTGAAAAACAGATTGTAATTGCTAATAGTACAAAGGTTAAACCAGTGAAAAATTTCATATCAATAATCAATTTATCATACAGTGATTAACCCGGGTATCGTAAGAATAGGAAATAACAGTTAACTTACAAAGTACATACTTTAAATTGACAAAAAGTAAACTAAAATAGGAGAATTCCACTTGTTTGTAAGATTTTAATGGAACTAGTTATTTAGAGATTTTATTATATATTCGCAATAAATATCATTTTATGAGTTTGTATAAAAAACACCAGATTATATTAGAAAATGCGATCAAAGCATTGCATCAAAGGTCATTTTTCGCTCAATATCCAGAGCATCCTTCGCCCAAGATCTATGGTGAAACTGCAGATGAGGATGGGAGAAAGAAGTTTCAATCCATGGTTGGGAATAAATTTGAAGAATTATTACAGCCAGATCCAATAAGTTGGATTGGTACAGAGGAGTCCCCTTATATGCAGGATCCTTTAAATATTTCCTACCCATCATTTTCAGTGGAGAAATTGATAAACCGGGGAAGGGAAGGCTTTCATCAATGGAGGAAAGTTAACCCTGAAGAAAGGGCCGGAATATTAATAGAATCATTAGAGCGCATAAAAGAGCGTTTTTTTGAACTAGCCTATGCCACCATGCATACTACTGGGCAAGGATATATGATGGCTTTTCAGGCTTCGGGTCCGCATGCCAATGATCGTGCTTTGGAAGCAATTGCCTCGGGTTATGAGGAATTGAAGCGGTTTCCCGAAAACGTACTTTGGGACAAACCAATGGGTAAGTTTAACATACAGCTCGACAAACAATGGAGGGCAGTCCCTAAAGGCATTGGAGTAGTGATAGGTTGCTCAACATTTCCCACCTGGAACAGTGTGCCCGGGCTTTATGCTGATCTGATAACAGGTAATTCTACAATTGTCAAACCTCATCCCGGAGCAGTATTGCCCATTGCCCTGGTAGTTGCGGAAATCCAAAAGGTGCTTGACGAAAATGGGTTTTCTGTCAGTATCTGCCAATTGGCAGTGGATAGCCATGATACTATGATCACTAAAGAACTTACTGAACATCCTGAGGTAAAACTGATTGATTATACGGGGAACTCTACATTTGGATCATACCTAGAAGGATTAAACAGTAAAGCAGTGTTTACTGAAAAAACGGGGGTGAATTCTGTTATACTTGACTCGGTGGAAAATATCGACAAAGTGGCGCAGAACCTTGCTTTCTCGGTCACACTTTATTCTGGTCAGATGTGTACAGCACCACAAAATTTTTATATCCCAGAGAGCGGGATTAAAACCCCTGAAGGCTCCATATCGTTTGATGAATTTGCCCAGAAATTTGCTGACAATATCAATGGATTGATTGATAATCCAAAGGCGGGG
>CBDVAV010000635.1:0-3242 GCA_965372055.1 uncultured bacterium
CAGTGTGTGCCCTGTGTAAGTACGTCACACCAATATTTAAAAATAGTTTTTTGAACTTTTGAGATTGGAAGATTAATTCATTTGAAAATTTTAAAATAACATTCTCAAATACCAATTTTTTTGCATCTTTTGACCTTATCAATTCAATCTTATCCTCCTTACTAATTTTCCTCTTCAACAAATCAAGTTTTTTATCCAAATCATCCGGATCTTCAATTTCTTCACCTTTTGCACCTCTTACCATTAAGTCCAAAGAGTTAATCAATCGTTCCCCGATATAATTAAAGAATACCTCCAAATTACCAGCATCTGCTTGAGACAATGCAGAATAATAATCTTCTCTTTTATCTGTGGGAATGATGGCCGGAGGCAAATGCAATTGCATTAATATGAAATTCATCAGGATGCGGGCCATCCGGCCATTACCATCATCAAAGGGATGTAAACGAACAAATCGATAGTGAAATTCAGTTGCAAAAAATAAAGGGTTGATTTTTTTATCATTCAACGAGTTTTTGTACCAGTTCATCAACTCTTCCATTTTTGCCGGAGTTTCTTCCGGGGACGCAAATCGGAAAATTTCCCCGGTAGCCGTCTTTACGTGATTGGGTGTAGATTTATATTCCCCAACCTCCACCCATTTTTTTGTCGGTTGCCCATCCGGAGTAATAGCATCTACCTGATATCGCTCCTTTAAGATCATCTTATGAATTTCACGAATGAAATTTTCCGTTAAAGGTCGATCTTGCTTTACAACTTCCTCAATATATTTAATCGCATCATTGTGCCCCTCCATCTCCAGGTGATCCTTCATAGGTTTCCCTTGGGCTGTAATCCCGAACAGAATTAATGCTTTTGTTTCACCATAACTTAAACTGTTGCCCTCAATATGGTTGGAATGAAAGTTCCAGTCTAGCCTAAATTTTTGCATGATACGCAGCTCATCTTCACTAGATATTGGTCTGAGCTTATCGAGTTCCTGGGAGAGTGATTTGATTTTTCGGTTAATTTGATCTAAAGCCATAACAATTAGATTGGCATCAATAAACAATTGATGAGTAATTTACGATCCCCAAATTTAATATACATAATTTAAAGGATGCATTACTTTTTCTTAATGTTGATCTGATTACTAAAATCTCATATCTCAATACTCACATCTAAATACTCAATACTAATAATATCTACAAACATGAACTTTATTTCTTCCCTTCCGTTAATAAAATCTACAAACATGAATATTACCTGACCGAAAACATGAAAGGAACATACTTAGGGGAATTTGAAGAACTCGTAATGCTGACCGTGGGAGTGTTATTCCCAGAAGCTTATGGAGTGGCTATCAAAAAAGAGATTCCCATACAAACCAAAAGAAAAGTAACATTAAGTGCGGTACATGCAGTTCTCCACCGCTTACAAAATAAAGGGCTTCTTACCAGTGAATTCGGGGAAGCTACCAAGGAGCGTGGCGGAAAGCGAAAAAAGTTTTTTACAATTACCATAGCTGGGACCAAAGCTTTAAGCCAGGCTATGGATACGCGTAAAGAGTTGTGGAGCAAAATCCCTAAAATGGCATTACAAGTAATTAAGTGATGGTTTATTTGGGTAAATATTTACAAATAGCAACTGTCCTAATACTAATAGGCTGTACTACCTCTGGTTCTCAACCTTTGGAATCCACATCAAACAACCAAATGGATTACTGGCCTACAGATGGTTGGAGGGAATCTACGCCCAATGAAGTAGAATTAAATCAGGCAATACTTGATGATCTTGTAAATGAACTCGAAGGGGAGACCTATTACAAAAACATTCATTCTTTGTTGATTATTAAAGATGGATATCTGGTTCTGGATAAATATTTTGATAAATATCCTAAAGATGATACCCATACCCTACAATCAGTTACCAAAAGCATCACTTCAACCCTGATCGGTGCTGCTATCCAGCAAAAGTTCATAAAGGATTTGGATCAAAAGATCATCTCATTCTTTCCGGAATACAAGTCCATTGCAAATATGGATGCCAATAAAAAAGCCATGACTTTAAAGCACGCCCTCACCATGCGCACTGGGCAAGCCTGGTATGGGGAAAGGCACTTGGGTGCGTTGAACAGGGATCCCGGTGACAGGATGAAACATGTTCTGGATTATAAAATGGCTGGCAATCCTGGTGAAAAGTGGTACTATAACTCTGGAATTGCCGTGTTGCTTGGAGGCTTATTTGAGAATGCCACCAAAATGAATACTGAGAAATTTGCTGATGATTATTTATTTCACCCCCTGGGTATTGAAAAACGCAAGTGGTACAGTCATAAAGGTATTCCTCATACTGGCGGGGGATTGGGCCTTCGACCACAAGACCTGGCAAAAATTGGCTATTTATTTCTCAATGATGGTGTTTGGGGAAACCAACGAATCCTACCAGAGGGGTGGGTATCAGAGGCAACATCCAGACATGTACAAGCTACTACCAGCCTAAAACAGCACAAGACTGGTTATGGATACATGTGGTGGCTATTCCCTCTTGATAAGCAACAAAAGAATTCAGGGGATTTTTATGCCGGTTATGGGTACATGGGCCAATTCCTTTTCGTAATCCCCCAATATCAAATGATCGTAGTTGTGAATGGAGGAACAAAAAGTTATATGGATGAGATAAAGCCCATTGAATTCGTTTATAAATACATCTTAAAATCAGTGAAAAAATAATTGGAAAATAACAAAACCATAAAACCTCCAAAGGCGGCGAGAAAATTTCTCCACTGGTACTGCGACAAAAATTTGCTGGAGGAAATTGAGGGTGACCTGAATGAAGAATTCTCAGAAAGGTTAAAGGCAAAAGGGAAATGGAAAGCTGTGATTTTTTATGTGCTTGAGGTTATCCGATCTTATAATTCTTCCAACAGGAAACAATCAAATTGTAACACCAATGAATTCCTACAAATGAAACAAAATATAAAAATTGCCTATCGGAACTTGACCAAAAATAATTTAACCTCCTTCATAAACATAATTGGCTTGGCCTTGAGCTTAACCGTAGTAATGTTTGCAGTGATTTACATTACTGATGAGTTAAGCTTCAACAAATTTCATAAAAACCTATCTGCTATTTATAGGATTGGTATTAAAATGAAACCTGGCGATGAGATTGTTAAAACTTCCAGAACACCTAATCCACTTGCACCAACTGTTGCTTTGGAAATACCGGAAATCGAATCTGTAGCCAGAATGAAGGGAGCA
>CBDVAV010000636.1:0-3228 GCA_965372055.1 uncultured bacterium
TAACAATAGCAATACTTTCTTGGGCATTGATCAACAAATACTACTACCAACCACCACAAACCATTCTACAACCAAGGACAGACAGACCAGACCTAGCTGCTCAACAAAATTTTCAAATGACCATAGATCCTGCATTGGGATATCCACCAATTGAAAGAAATATAAAAGCTTTTAAAGAAGCGAAAGCAAGGATAGCGAAAAACTCAAGTGTACTTACTTCTATTGCAGGGGTAAACTGGACTGAGAGGGGACCAGATAATATAGGGGGTAGAACCAGGGCAATAATGTTTGATCCCAGCGACAGTTTAAATCGAAAAGTTTGGGCTGGAGGTGTTTCAGGAGGACTTTGGTACAATAATGATATTACCAATCCAGGGTCTGAATGGAGAAATGTGGATGACTTTTTTGCTAACATAGCTATTTCATCAATTGCTTTTGATCCTTCGGATACAATCAACTTCTATATCGGTACCGGGGAAGGTTGGACTAATTTCGATGCGGTAAGGGGGGCTGGAATCTGGAAATCTGAAGATGCTGGATTAACCTGGAACAGGCTTTCCAGTACAATTGGTTTTCATTATGTCCAAAAGATCGTAGTTACAGCAAATGGCACGGTCATGGCAGCCGTCAGGGTAGCTGGGTCAACTACCGCGGGAGGAATATTCAGATCTACCGATGGTGGGGCAACTTTTTCACAGATTGTTTCCGGAATGGGAGCTGACCTGGAGGTTGCGGCCAATGGAGATATATTTGGAAGTACAGGGATTGGAAGTAGCAGTATAGGAAAGCTTTATAAATCAGTTGATGACGGTGTAAACTGGAATCAAATAACAACCATTCCTGCTGGTGGGCAAAGGATGGAAATTGCCACCGCACCATCAGATGCAAACAGGGTTTATGTAGTTGCTGTAGATGGGGTTGATGTAAGTTGGTTCAGCAAATCTTCTGACGGGGGAGCAACCTGGGATCCGGTCAACATCCCCTCCTATCTCGATCAAAATTGTACAATTTCAACTGATGATTTCACCCGTAGCCAGGCATGGTACGACCTGATATTAGTGGTGCATCCTGTGAATAAAGATATAATTATCGCCGGTGGAATTAATTTACATCGCTCAGAGGACGGAGGTGATACCTGGGGAGATAATGGAACAGGAGAATCTGTCTCCTACTGGACAGGCGGTTGTAACAAACCTTATGTCCATGCAGACCAGCACGCCATTGTCTTTAGACCGGGAGAAAACAATGAAGTGGTAATTGGCAATGATGGAGGCGTATTTTTCTCCAGTGACCTGGGCAGTTCGAGTACCCCATCTTTTATTCCCAGGAATAAAGGATATAATATCACCCAATTCTATTCGGTAGCTACTGCAGATGTATCAGGATCAAACTACTTTTTAGCAGGTGCCCAGGATAATGGCACCCAGCAATTCAATGGTATAGGAATAAACTCAACTTTTGATGTTACTGGTGGTGACGGTGGCTATTGCTTTGTAGATACAGATGACCCAACATTGCAAATCGCCAGTTTTGTTTTCAACTCCTATCGGGTATCTACCAATGGAGGTGCTTCATTTTCAGTGATCAGCAATGATTCGGAAACAGGAAGATTCATAAACCCAACAGACTATGATAGTGAAAACGACATTTTATATGCTGCCGGAGGCGATGATGAGTATTTCCGATATTCGGGAATTGGCAGTACAGTAAACAGGGATACATTAAGTGTTCCCATTAATGGTGAGCAAATTTCCCACATAAAAGTATCGCCATATACTCTCAATAGATTGTTTGTAGGTACTGGAAATGGGTCATTATTTAAAATAGACAATGCTCACGCTACCCCTGTGGTAACAGAAATAACAGGTACACTGCCTACATTTTTTATATCATCCATCGAAATCGGGGCAAGTGATGATCAAATTTTGGTAACTTATTCAAATTTCGGGGTTAGCTCTGTGTGGGAGACTTTAGATGGCGGTACTAATTGGTCTAATAAGGACGTGGGGGGTACATTACCAGATATTCCTGTCAGATGGGCACTTTATAATCCAAAAGATAGAAATGAAGTTCTTTTGGCTACGGATGTCGGCGTTTGGTCAACAGATGATCTTTCCATAGCTTCCCCAATTTGGGATCCAACCAATACAGACCTGGCCAATGTACGCTGCGACATGATAAAATACAGGCCATCAGATGGATTGGTGGTAGTGGCAACCCATGGAAGGGGTTTGTTTACTTCAGATATATTTATGACCAATGTCGGTGCCGATTTCAAATCGGAGACCAGGGTGGCCTATCTAAACCAGCCTGTGGAGTTTACAGACCTATCTTTTGGCACATCAAATACCTTTACCTGGGATTTTGGCGATGGAAATACATCCACCATGAGAAACCCAACACATAGTTACAGTCAACCTGGAACCTATTCAGTTTCATTAGCTATAAGCAATGGAACTGTTGAAGAAATAAAAGCCAATTATATTCAGGTTTTACCGGACAGGATGGTGTCTTATCTGCTGTCAAACGGAGGTAATTTTGAAGTATTCAATGCTGATTTTGGGGTTTTCAATATTCAGGGATCCGGATTTGAATTAGGAAATTCTTCAATTAATAGTAAAGATGGAACAACAAGTGGTGATTCTGCCTGGGTAATTGGGATAACTTCGAGTTTGTATGATGCTAATTCGGAAGCTCATTTGTATACGCCCAACTTTAATTTCTCGAATCCAGGTATTTACTCATTTGAATTTAAGGCCAATTATTCATTTGAATCCGGTTATGATGGATTCGTGGTTGAATATTCCATAAACCGGGGGGATACATGGTATAAGCTCAATGATACACTGTCCCCAAACTGGCATGACATGAACGCTAGTCTTTCAAATATTGTTTTTGCCCCTGGCGGTTCTTTCTTTAGTGGGAGTTCGGGAGGAAACTTTGTAACCAAAACTGCCGATGTGTCATTTTTGGGAGGATTTACTGATGTCGCTTTCAGGTTTGTATTCAGGAGCGATCCTGCGGAAGAAGACATTGGGCTGGCCATTGATGATGTAATTGTGCTAGGCCCAACAACACCAGCATTTTCTGTTGATAACAATAGTATTTGTCTGGGGGATACCGTCACATTTACCAGTACTTCCTCTGGAATTATTTCCAGCTATAACTGGGAGTTTGGGGAAGGGGCTTCACCCCTTACTGCACTTGGGATAGGCCCTCATAAAGTGG
>CBDVAV010000637.1:0-3225 GCA_965372055.1 uncultured bacterium
GCCATTAATGGTCATTTTTTTTGTCTCATATCTAAATACTAATTATTTATCCGCCGTAGTGGAGGGAGGAATACTAAATACTAAATCCTTACATTATCATGCCAAGGCTACCAGGGCTTCTAAGATCCTATCCATATCTTTAAGTGTATTATGAATGTTTGGTGAGAGCCGGATGCCACCTGTTGGAGCACTTGCAATGCCATAATTTTCGTAAAGTTTTTTATACACCTCAGCTGGTTCTTTACCTGGAAGTTTGAAAATTACTATTCCTCCACTTAAATCACTGGAATGGGGTGTTACAAAAGTGGCTTGTGGAAGTTTTTTTGAGATTTGCTCTTTTAGATAATCATTCAATTCCCTTATTCTATGCTCGACATTTTTTTTGCCAATGGTTAGGTGGAACTCAATAATATCTATAAGTGAGGCAGTTGTGGCATTATTTCGCTGGCCCAAAACGCAAAGCTTTTCATCTATGGATTGATATTCTTCAGTCCATCCTGCTCCGATTATATTTGGCCAAATACTCTCCATAACATCTTTCTTAACATATAAAATGCCATTCTCCAATGCTCCCATTAACCATTTGTGAGCACTGCCGCTGTAAAAATCACAACCAATATCAGCTAAATTCAGGTCAAGGAAACCAAAGGCCTGGGCGCCATCTATCAGGGTATAAATCCCTTTTTCTTTTGCAAGAGAGCAGATCTCTTTTGCAGGAAGAGCAATTCCACTAACGTTGGAAATATGAGAGAAGGCTATAAGGCGGGTTTTGGGTGTAATTGCACTCGCGAATGAAGATATTAACTCTTCTTTATTTTGCGGTGCAGAAGGTGTGGCTATGGTTTTTACAGTAAATCCATGCCTTTTGGCTTTTTGTTTCCATGCAAGGTTATTTGTAGGATGATTTTGTTCCCAGATAATTATTTCATCGCCTTTCTTGAAATCAAACCCATTTACAACAATATTATTGCTTTCACTGGTATTTCGGGTTATACCTACTTCTTCTTCTTTGACCCCAAGATAGCTGGCCAGCATTTCAATGGTCTTTTTACGGTTTTCTTTGAATTTTGCACGGTTTTGAAACGAAACATCTTTGGCCAGGTCTTTTAAATGTTGAATTACCTTTTCGATTACAAAATATGGACTTGGACAAAGATTGGCTGAGTTGACCATGATCATGTTAGATGGAACAGCAAATTGTTGCTTGACCATTTTCCAATATTTTTCATCCGGAGGTAGTTTTTTTAAAATTCCAAGAGGATTATCATACTTTGATTTGGCTTCACTTATTACAGGATGAGTTACCGCCAATGCCAGTCCGGCTGATATTTGTTGAATAAACCTTCTTCGATGATGTATTGGTTTTTTAGATACTAGGGAATGGGTCATGATTATAGTGGTTTAATGGATGTGATATCTAATTTAAATATATAATATTAAATTCACATGGCATCAAACTATTTCCAGCGTATAACATTGTATAGTTTACTAACTACTCAATACTAATTATTACGCGGGGAATCATTTCCTCTCTCTGATCTGGATTCCCTCAATTGCGCCTACTACCATCCGGTTAACGGCTTTTAGCGCAACCTGATCGGGATCTTTTGCAGGGATTGAGGCAAAACCAATAGCTGCTGCTTTGGGATATTTTGTAAATATTTCTTTAAACATAGCTGCTAATTCGAAACTGGTTGGACCATTTTCTGTTGGATAGTTGTGGAATGGCACTTCTGAGGCATCCAGAATATCCAGATCAATGTGTACGTAGATTTTGTCACTCACAGCACTAAGGGCATCCATTTGATTGAATAGATTTTCCGTTAAATTCCGAACATCCTCAACGCTGATGTTTTGAATCCGGGCTTTATCAAGAAGAAACTGTTCCAGTGGATCCACATCGCGCAGCCCCACGGTTACAATATGATTGTTTGCCAAGGGGGGATCCAATTTCGAGTCCCGTCTGATTTGATGCAATGCAAGACCGTTGGCAACCGCCAGCGGCATACCACCCATTGATCCACTTCGTGTCGTTTCTGGGGTGTTGTAATCTGCATGGGCATCTAACCAAAGAATGCCTACAGATGAAACATCGGTTGAGGTGAGGGATTGCTGTAATCCACCAAGCATGCCAAGCGATGAAGGACAAGTGGCAAGGAAGCCAATGGTAAAAAATCCATCAGCTTCATTTTGCATAACATTTTCAGCAAGATGTCCGTTGGCATATCCCATTTTTCTCCAAGCTCCATACTCGGTTTTTTCCCGGGATGTCAATTCAGCATTTGATACCCGCACAATTGCCCCCATTTCTTTCAAAATACCCTGAATACCACCATCAGCCATGATGTGAGGGCCATCAACCGCTAGTTTGCCCCCGCCGGTCGAGGGTACCTGGACTTGTTTGGCAATGGCAATCCTCATTTTCCCCTCTGGTGTAAAGTAGTTTCTGGTGGCGGTGTTGTCTTTTTTAACAAGCTGTGCCAATGTTAGATAGGGCAGTAGAAATAAAACAAATAGAAGTTTGGACTGGAGTTTCATCTTTTCGATATTAAATCTGTTATAAAAGTTGTGGCTTAGCATATAAATCAGCAATCCCTACAGGCAACTTAGCAATTATCCTTAAATTCTTCCAGCCATCAGAACATTATCTTTCTACCTGATATTCTTACAATTCCACAAAGATGCTAGTCTTCCACCACTCGCTGTCGCAAGTCTTCAGTGCGTTGGGATGTGAGAGGCGAGACTTGTGATTTAGCAGATGTTATGGGGATTTTTGTCCTCCAATGGCCGCGATCTTCTCTTTGCAAATGGTCTCCGTCAAACCTTTCAGATCATTCACTCTGTCCGAAAGATAGGTTAATTCCTTTTGGGTGATTACATATTCATCCATTTTGTAGCGGGCATCGATGTAAGCTTTCTTCAATAGCTCAAACAAGCGTTTTTCTTCGTCTGTTATCCGGGGGAAAACAACAAAACGTTTGTCACACATTTCTACTTTGATGCCCAACGTTTCCAGATTGTGATCCTTGGGTCGGTAATCTGTAAAAACCAGGAGGATAGTTGTGTAATAGCGTTCAGTGGCTTGGTGGATTTCAAAAGCGGCTTTTTGGAACCTCCCTTTTTCAAGATTAGAAGTAAAATCATCTAAAAAATGATTTGCGCTTTCGAACCACTGGTCAAAATATTCCTGTGCTTTTTGCTGGTACTGTTCGGGGGTTAGTTTTT
>CBDVAV010000638.1:0-3222 GCA_965372055.1 uncultured bacterium
AACAAAATATTTATCTGGCAAATCCAGGGTAACATCGGGTTTTAATCCAAACATGGCGATTATTTTTTAATACTGTTTTTTATTTCCAATTCTTGAAGGATCATTTTTAGGATCTTTCCTGGGGTTAATGGCTGACCATGGACATTGGAAAAACAATCAATATCCGTCAGTGTTTGTGCCCTTAGTATCCAGGCAAGTTGAGAATATCTTCGATTCTCTTCAGTTATTGTAGGATTATTGAGATCATCACTATAATTGATTTCAACGGTCTTTACTTTTTTGAAATTCTTGAAAATGTTTTTCAATCCAGGCTCCAAAGGGCTAAGAAATCGCAAGTGAACTGCTGATACTTTCCCTCCCAATTTCCTCGCTTCATCCACTGCCTCCCCAATGGCGCCAAAAGTTGACCCCCAACCAACTATTAATAAATCCCCTTCTTCATCCCCATGGATTTGGGGAGGTTTCAATGTTTTCCCAAAAGCAGCAAGTTTCCTGCTTCTGTTAGCCATTGTTTCTTGGTTATTATCAGGATTATAGGATACTTTACTTTCGAGATCATGAGCCAAACCTGTTAGCGTAAATATCCCACCTTTTTGCCCTGGAATTGGTCTTTTGCTCAGTCCTGTGTCAGAGTCCCAGTTATAAGGCATTACATTTTTTTTCCAATGACTCTGGTCAATAGGGGGCGCAAACCAATCGTGATTGATTTTTGGCCTTGGAAAAGGTTGCACCCCAGTTGCCAAATTGGCATCACTTAATATAATTACCGGCATGCGGAATGATTCTGCTAAATTCCTAGCTAGGATTACATATTGAAAACATTCCTCAATAGTTGATGGCGCCAAAATAATTTTTGGTGTATCTCCGGGTTGACCGTATAGTGAGGCTAGTAAATCCCCTTGTTCTACTTTAGTCGGTAGTCCTGTGGAAGGCCCCCCTCTTTGTACATCTACAATAACCAGTGGTATTTCCGCCATCACCGCTAATCCTATAAATTCGGTTTTAAGGGCTATTCCCGGCCCTGAAGTAATAGTAATTGCAGTTTTACCAGCGTATGAGGCTCCAATTGCAAATCCGATGGCAGCAATCTCATCTTCAGCCTGATGAATAAGACCACCAGCTGATTCGATGCATTCGGCCAGGTAATGGGAAGCAGAGGTGGCTGGGGTTATAGGATACATTGCACAAACTTCTATGCCTGCGGCAAGCACTCCAATTCCAATGGCCTCATTGCCATTCATTACTACCAAATCTTCTTTGGTCTCCAGGCATGGAATTTCGTACTGTATGTCCATATTGTCATTGGCCCACTGATATCCCGCATGAAGCAATTGGATGTTTGTATCTACTATGATCTGTGCTTTCTTCCTAAAAATTTGTTTTATCTGCTCTTCAGCCTTATTTAAATCCCTTTTATAAATATTACATAAAAGACCCAACACCCACATATTCTTTCCTTTCTTTGGGTTTTTTACCAGTTTTAGGCACTCTTCCTCCATAGGGATTTCCCTAACATCAAACCCTCGATCAATAAAATCTTTAATTGCTGTTTGGTAACTATTTCGGATCTTTTCCGATTCGTGGTCCTTCCATTTGTTTTCCAGTAATATAACAGTACCTTTTTTATAAGCTTCTTGTTCTATCCTTGTATAAAGAACCTGTTCATTTAGTGCAACCACGATATCTGCTGAATTTCCCATATTTGTTACTTTTCCCGTACCAAATCGAATTCGTATTCCTGAAGCCCCTTCCCTTGATCTGGATGGAGGTTGGATTTCAGCCGGAATAATTTCTACAGTCCAAACCCCGTTGCCCATTTTGGCCGAGATTGCACCAAAAGACTGCCCGGCTTTCTGGGCTCCTTCACCTGAATCACTTACAATTTCAACTATATGCTCGTGAATGATTTTAGCCTTGGCATTTTTCTTATTTGCATCGACTAATGTTCTTGTGCTTTCGGTCATTTTTTTAGTGTACTTTTTTAATATTATAGTTTGATCTCAAAATCTAATTGTAGCCATCCTGCCTTTTCTTTACTCACAAGTAGTCATAATATATGATTTCCCCTTTATTGATTTTGTTTTTTTATCCAAAAAGGGACGTTCAATTGTAGCTAGGTAATGTTTTCGAATATTAATAAAAATGACATTGGTCATATTTAATCATTAACAAAAGTCTTCAAATCATCCCTTGTCTACAATTCCTGACAAAAAACCAAACAAGATAAGAAAATATTTGGTTACAGTCACTCAATTTGAGGGTACAAAACTTTATTTACTAGAAAGTATTCCTGTTAGGGATACTAATAGAAATTATTTTCTTGGTGAGAAATAATACGAAACAATACTCCTTTGTTTTTTTTTAGAATAAATCTTTATAATTTCCTGACCTGATTAAATTATTTAACTAGTTATCATTTTTAAAATAAATTAATAAATGGCATATATTATTACCGATCCCTGTGTTTCTACTTGTGACACTGCCTGCGTGGACGTTTGTCCTGTAGATTGTATTCATGGCCCTGTTGACATCGAAGGTAGTGGTGCGGAAGTAAAGGAAGATGGCTTTGACCCAGAAGGGAAACAGCTATATATCAATCCTGATGTGTGTATAGATTGCGATGCTTGTGTTCCAGCATGCCCTGTTGATGCAATTTTTGAAGAGAGCGAAGTACCTGACGAATGGGAAGGTTTCATCGCCAAGAATTATGAGTTTTTTGGGTTGGATGCTCCGTGATAACATAGCTCTTTTATTCTTCTTCAAATGGAGAGAACTTTATTTTCTTATTTTTGGTCAATCGAATCTGCCAAAATAAGCCTCTGGGAAATTATTTAATCATGCCAGAGGGCAGAAGAAATTTATCAACACCCACCTAATTAAACCAAACCGCTATCACATGTTTTGGAGTAAAATATTTAAGAAACCTGTTCCTGGGTCTGAAATTTTACGCGGCGTCACTTATATTATAGATGTTTCGAACTAAATGGTGCGTTGGAGTAAAATAAAATACCTGGTAGGTCACCGTTACTTAGGCAGTACAGAACAATACTTATCAGAACGACATAGAAGGGCTTGCAAGAAGAAGTTCAGCAGTTCCATCCTATTGGAAAAAAATAAACTAATAATGCTATCTTTGAGTAAGAGTAACAAGGAATAGTATGAAAGGAGTAACATTTATCACAGACGAGAATCATAATAAGCGTTTTTTTCAAATATATTTAG
>CBDVAV010000639.1:0-3216 GCA_965372055.1 uncultured bacterium
TGGTTTGTTGGGTTTTCGGATTGGATTTCGCCATATTTTGGGGTTTCCTGGCATTTATTCTGAACTTCATTCCAGCTATTGGATCCATTATTGCCACAATACCTCCCATTTTAATAGCACTAGTACAAATTGATAGCATGGGCATGATCTTATTGATGATCCTGATACTGATAATCATTCAAATCTTGGCAGGAAATATCATAGAACCAAGACTATTGGGCTCTAGTTTAGCCCTTAACACCATTACCGTTATCTTAGGTCTTGTGTTTTGGGGATATCTTTGGGGGGTAACGGGAATGATACTGTCAGTTCCTTTGTTAGTATTGACAAAAGTAATCCTTACCCAAATTCCAGAAGCTCAAATTTTGGTAAGATTAATGGGCAACAGCAGTGGTGGTAAATGATAGTACTTGCACTTACTGTATTCTTGTAGCCATCATTTTTATCTTTATAAATCATTCCATTAAAGGTCAGGATGAAGGAAGAATCAGAATAAAAAAAGAAACCCCTTTATTAAAGGCTGCTGGGAGATTTGAACCTCGACCAAAATTCTTCGAGATAGAATATTCCGGAAACCGGGATTTTAAGTCAGAGTCTTTCTCAGATCAGTTGGGAAACTCTCAAGCTAATGTAAAAAACAATCAAAAATTTAAAGTAAAGCTCAAAATCCCCATTGTTATCAAACCCAACTTGCAAATTCTTGGAGGTTTAAAATATCAAGGTGAATATTTCTCTTTCAGCAATATCCTCAATACAAATTATGAACTTTATAACCGATTGGAGGATATGGCTTTGAAATCCATTGGAGCAGAATTATTTGTCAAGAAATTGATCGATGACCGGAAGTTTATTTTTGTTTTTATCAACGGATCACTCAATAGCGATAACATTCAATTAAAAGGGATCGGTAATCAACTGAAAACTACTGTGTCTGCTATTTATGGAATCAACAAAAGTCCCGAAACTATGATTGGGTTTGGTGTTGGGTTTGGGCTATCCTTTGGAAGGCCCGCGGTTTTTCCTGTTTTTTCTTACATTCATCAATTCAATAGGCAATTTGCGATTCAAAGTTTACTGCCGAAAAAAATTGAATTGAGGTATGGGATTTCACAAAAGTTTTACCTCTATGGAACAATTGAACTTACGGGTTCAAGTTATCACATTCAGGATTACCCATTAATTGGTATCAAAAAGTTGGAGTTTAGACAAACTTCCATTCGATATAAATTGAAGTTGGAACATGAGCTTTACGACTGGCTGTGGGCAGGTGCAACCTATGGATACCGCGACCCGCTCTTTGTTTATGTCTCTAATACTGGTGAGGGCCGTAATAAAAGTATAATAGATATTAAGGCTGATGCATCAGCATTCTGGGAATTCTCAATCTTCTTCGTGGTACCCAATAACTTGTACAACAAAGCAAAAGGTAGATGATTGGGTGGTCACAATAATAAAAATCACACCTTCTGAGAAGGTGGCTTTGGTTTGCCCCCATAGGGGGCTTTTGAGCATTTTCTGTTTTTTGAATACCGAACACCGATTAACGATTTTATGCCAAAGGCATCCCTTTGGGAGAATTTTGAAGTATTCGAGTCACATCTTAAATCATTATTCGTTAATCGATATTCTTCATTCATTTTATGCCAACAAATACAGGCATAGCCAAAAGAACATGGCCACACTAAAGGATGTGGAATTTATAGTTTTTTTGAAAATTACAATCGAATATCCCCTTTGAAATGCTGATGTACCATGATCAGGGAATATATGGCTCCTGGAAACCAAAATATGAGAGTCAGGATTAAGCTGATCCAAAATTCAGTTGTTATACCATAGGTAAGCCCAATACCCAAGGGTGGTATTAAAAATGCCAGCACCATCATTAAAATATATTCATCGTCTGCTCCTTGCTCCTTCGCTTCTTTTATTTCCTTTTTAATAGTAGTCTTTATTTCCTTCTTCAATTCCTTCTTGGCCTTTTTGACTTCCTTATTAAAGGATCTGTTGCCAAGATTTTTCCCTTTCACAGATTCAATTTTTTGTTCGTATTTCCTAACGTGTTCTTTGATCGGTGAACTGATGACAACTTCCTTCTTAATACTTGCCACAGCTCCGCTCTGATCATTATTGAAATCAGGCTCAATCCCTTCAACTTGGTCAACGGAAATGTCATGGTTGTTTAGTTGTAAATTGGATTTGGAATTGACTTGATCGGGCCTTTGGAACCTTTTATCATGCTCTGAAGTCCTTTGAAAATGAGTGCCATATTTTGTCGCACAACCGGAAGTAACAGTTACAATAACAATAAATATATATGATTTTATTAGTGATAATTTAAGGTTCATATCCGTCCAAAATTAAAGGTTAATGAAATATTTAAACTAATAATTGAATTTAGGGATATTTTCAATTATCTGCAATTTCGGCAGAAATTACTTCAATATTTATCCTGGAAGTAACTGTAAAGATATCCAATAGGGAATGCTTGTAGGAAATAGTACGCCCAGGGTCAACTGTTTCTTTGATCACGAAGATTCTTGGCTTTTTGGCGATTTTGTTGGTAGAAATCACATATTTGATCTCTATATTTTTAAACGAGTGTGTAAGTGAGGTATTGTAAATTTCACCTTCCATAACCGATTGGTTTATCACGTTTTTTCTCCAGCTAAATGTATGATGTAAATAACTTTCTGGGCTTCTTTCTTTTTTAATGCCAGCTGGATGAGGACTTTCCCCTTTCCAAGCTAAATAATCGGGGGTATCATTGATCATTTTTTCCACCGTGCTGGAGTCACTTGAATAAACACCCTTCTCTCCGGCTGTCAGTAAAACGGTTTCTAAAGGCTGATTTGTAGCGGCAAACAATACCTCTCCATCAGCAACTATGATTTCTACCCCTTCACGTGCATCATAAGCATCTATATTGAAAGATGTGCCCAACACCTTGATCTGGGTTTCTTTGGCATTCACTATAAACACCCTGCTTGTGTCTTCTACCACCTCAAAATAAGCTTCGCCTTTCAGGAAAAATATCCTGTCAGTACTTTCGAACTTTTTGGGGAAAGAAATTTTGCTGTGCCTATTTAACCATACCAAACTGCCATCAGGCAGATAGTATTTGGTTGCAGAGTTTGTAGCTAGAAGTTCGGACAGAGCCTGTACTTCTATCCCGGGATACTGGACTGCCTTCGGAATGACCTCGTTTGATTCCAGGTT
>CBDVAV010000640.1:0-3213 GCA_965372055.1 uncultured bacterium
CGGGGGTCGGGTGGCCGCGACATAGAACTCACCGGGCACGACCTGGTGCAAACCCTTGAGGATCAGCTCTTCCCCAATCGGGATATAATAGGTATTAAATGTTTTACAAAAAGTTAAAAGGCCTTACCTCATGGTTTGGCCTTTTTTTTTATTAGTGATTATTGATCCCCTTAATGGATTATCTCAAAATTGGGAATTTAGCCAAGTCCATAAAATTGCTTACGACAAAATTTCCAATCTTCAAATTCCTGAAGCTATATTACTCCTTGAGAACAACAAGTTACAAGAGGACTATTCAACATTGTACCTTACCAGCCTGGCCGAAACGCTACATTTAATAACTACCGAGAACAGGCAAGATTATGATGCATTTATTAAAGCTGGATCAGGACGACTTTCCACTATCAATAATGCAAATGATGAACATCCACACAAAATCTTATTCCTTTCAGAAATCAGGCTTCACTTTGCCTATGTTCATATTAAATTCGGCAACTATTGGAAAGCTGTACATAACCTCAGACAATCATATAAATTGGTAGAACGTAATGTGAAAGCATATCCTGAATTTACACCAAATCTAAAAGCCCTGGGAACACTTCAGGTAATATTCGGGGCAGTTCCACAGAAATATCAATGGATTGTTAATATTTTTGGAATTGATGGGTCAATTTCAGAGGGTATGAATAATCTTAAAAAATTTGAGCATACTGATCACATGCAGCAAATTGAGGCTGGGATTTCATTAGCAGTAGTTAACGCTTTCTTGCTCCAGGATTTTAGCAAGGCAACCGAAGCCCTTAAGGAGTACTATGAGAAAGATTCTTCAAATAGTATTTTAACCTATTTATTGGCCGTTTTCTTGATTAAAAATTCCAGATCGGATGAGGCCCTATCGATCATAAATTCCACTTCCTCAAACAGTACGCTCTATGACATCCCTTTTATTTATTACCATATTGGGGAAATCTATTTACAAAAAGGGGGATATCAAAATGCCATTGATTCGTATCAAAAGTTCCTTCAAGAATTTACTGGCAATAATTTGATAAAAGATGCCCATTACAAAATTGCCCTCGCCTTTTGGCTTTTGAATGAACGGGCAAATGCCATTACATATGCAGATTTGGCTAGAAACAGGGGTATTACTGAAACAGAGGCTGATAAGCATGCTAACCGTCAGTTAAACTACGATCAATTGCCAAATCAAATTATCCTGAAAATCCGCTTGCTTACAGATGGCGGATATTACGATGAGGCCAAAGATGTAATTTCCAAAGTAGACCATAATCAATTTATTGAATTGAAGGATAAGGTAGAATTTACTTACCGTATAGCCAGATTGGCACATAAGACAAACGACCTGGAAACTGCAACAGCAGAATATCTTGAAACTGTAGATAAAGCTGCTGGAAGCCAATGGTATTTTGCTCCAAATTCCTGTCTGCAACTTGGCTACATCTACCTAAAAATGAATGAAAAGGAAAAAGCAAAGTTTTTTTTCGAAAAAGCATCAGAATACAAAAAACACGAATACAAGAGCAGCATTGATAACAAAGCTAAAATTGCTTTAAAATCACTGCAATGAATTTAGATGTGAAGTATCGTTGAAAGTTTCAATAGCAAATATGGAACCAGTATAATGCAATACATAGAGGCACAGGTTATTATGCTGAAATACATCCATTAAACTTAGCGGGTAATTTAACATCAGGCACATAAATACTCTCATTGCCCTTCCGTGCATACAAATCAAAATATATTGGTCATCCTTGGGTGAAAGTATTTCCTGTAAGGCAGGTTTCTGTCTCTTCAATACATCCTCAGGGCTCTCACCTCCCGCAATTGGATAACCGGTTTCACCATTTTGCCATTTTGAAATTACTGATTGATAATATTTGTCAGCTTCTGAATTAAACGGCATTCCTTCACTGTTGCCCCAATTAATTTCGTTTAAACCACTTAACGATTTGTGCGGGATTCCATTATCAATAAAATTATCAACCGTCTCAATACTTCTTTTCAATTTGGAAGTATATATTTTATCAAAAGGGATATGCTTATATTTCCTGTAAAATTGATTTGCCTGCTTTCTTCCAAAATCATTGATAGATGCATCTATCCCACTACCCTGAACAACTCCCTCACGGTTAAAATTGGTTTCTCCGTGTCGGATTAAGTAGATTTTTTTGGTTATCAATTTTACTATATTTTTGTCCACAGTGGGCAAAAATATATGATTTTATAAAAAGTATGTTCAAATCAGGAATAACATTGAAAAGCTTGGGTGAGATGAGTAAGGGAACCATGGTAGAACATCTTGGAATTGAATTTCTTGAGATAGGAAATGATTACCTAACCGGAAGGATGCCGGTTAACGAAAAAACAATACAACCTCATGGAATGCTTCATGGTGGGGCATCGGTATCTTTGGCAGAAACCCTGGGCAGTGTAGCCGCTACTTTAACAATAGATCCCAGGGAGAAAATTTGCCTTGGGCTTGAGATTAATTCCAATCATATCAAAGGTGTACGGGAAGGCTTTGTAATTGGAAAGGCAACACCGATCCATATTGGAAAAAGTACACAAATTTGGGAAATCAGGATCACCAATAATGATGACCAACTCATAAATATCAGCAGGCTAACTTTGGCAGTGATTGATAAAAGGAAATGAAGGGAGATCGACATACCAAAGATTTTTTTAAGCAGTTGATATCGCATGATAAAAAGCTATCATTTAGCAACTTTTTTAATACTGCCCTTGATAATAATAAGCCAGTTGTTATGTGGAGGTTGCCCAATGACAGTGAACAATCGCTGATCATTGACCTTACCAATAATGATTTAGCGAATAAATCAGAGCTTGAAAATCTTCCTGAAGGATTTTTATTCAACTCTTTTGATCTGGATGCTGATCCATTATTTATTCAGGCAGACATTAAAATATCAAACTTGGACGATGAAGTCCACTTTAATCCGATAAAGGAATTTCCCTCAACTTTCATCGATAGTTTTATTGCTGATACAGCCGATAATGGATATTATATCCCTGAAACAGTTCCAGATATAAAGGAAACAACTAAATCCAATTATATTGACCTGGTTCATAAGGCTATCGATCATATTTCAAAAAAAGATTTTCAAAAAGTAGTTCCATCCAGGACAAAACTTATCCAATTACCCGAATCATTTAATCCTATTTCCTTATTTC
>CBDVAV010000641.1:0-3211 GCA_965372055.1 uncultured bacterium
CATAAAATGTTTTGCTTTTTGGAATAAATTACTGAATTTGGGCAGCAAAATTATCCTCAAAAATATTGTTTGAGGATTTGCTCAGTAAAATTATCTGATAATTATTTGGGGTTTAGAACAATATTTAGTGTTAATTTGAGCAATAAAAGATTGCTGCCTGGAGTTAACCTTAATAATCAGGTGAAACAAAGAAAGTTGCTATGGAGAAAGTAATAACCTTTAAGAGGGTTGCATTAGTATCGACATTAATTGGAGCAATAGCTTTTTTAAATAGTTGTAGTATACTCCCATTTGGCGGAGGTGGTGGAGGAGACAGGGGTGAATTGGTAGGAGTGCCTGATAGGGAAGGATGGGTAATGACAATCCCATTTGGTATGGTGCCAATTCCAGCGGGAACATTTCACATGGGCCAGGCAGATGAAGATATAGCTCACTCTCAGATTAATTTCAATAAACAAGTCACCATTGGCAGTTTCTACATGGATGATACTGAAATAACCAACAATGAGTACAGACAGTTTATGGAAGCCATGGTTGTGGATTCAATGAGTATCCTGGGGGAAGATTTCGTTATGCAAGAACTTTATCCTGATACTACCGTCTGGGTCAAGGATTTTGCACATCACCTTGGAGATCCGATGATGGCCTATTATTATTGGCACCCTGCATTTGATGACTACCCTGTTTCAGGAGTAGATTGGGAAGCGGCCAAATATTTTTGCCAATGGAGAAGTGCATATCTAAATGACTATAGGGAAAGCGTTGGGGATTTCCCAATGCCTGATTTTAGGCTGCCAACAGAAGCTGAATGGGAATATGCTGCACGTGGAGGAAGAGATATGGCAAAGTATCCATGGGGCAACCCCTACATCAGAAATTCTAAAGGGTGTATGCTGGCGAACTTTAAACCGGGAAGAGGGAATTATTTCGATGACGGTTTTGCATACACTTCACCAGTAAGTTCATATTTCGCTAATGATTACGGATTATACGATATGTCCGGGAATGTATCAGAGTGGACCGAGGATGCTTTTAATCCAGCTTCGGTTCCATTGGTTTGGGATTTAAACCCAACCTATTTCGATGAAAATGAACCTAGGAAAGTCATAAGAGGAGGCTCATGGAAAGATATAGCATTCTATCTTGAGACAGGAACAAGAACATTTGAATATAAGGATTCTACCAGGGCCTATATAGGATTCCGATGTGCAATGACTCATTTGGGAAGATCTTCTGGACAAGAATTTCAATAATTTGTTAAATTGTTTTAAATTGTTTTAAATTCGTCAACATATTATAAATCTTATTAACTAAAACCTTAAAAACATGAGTAGTAATAAAGGCGGTTTCGTTGAGCTTCTATTTAGAACCATCATGCCCAAAGTATATGGAATTGGTGCAGCGGTTGTAATCGTTGGAGCAATGTTCAAAATTTTGCACCTGCCCGGAGCAGCAGTCATGCTTGGTATTGGATTATCAGTAGAAGCCGTAATATTTTTCCTTAGTGCTTTCGAGCCTCCTCATGCCGAACCGGACTGGACCAAAGTGTACCCCGAATTGGCAGAAGACTTTGAAGGCCCAAGAGCCAAACCCAGGATATCAAATAAAGGAGACGATGGGTCTGTTACAAAAAAATTGGACCATATGCTTGAAAGTGCCAAAATTGGGCCCGAGCTAATCGACAACCTAGGCAAGGGCATGAAGAACTTGTCCACTAATGTGGCTCAGATGGGATCGCTGTCCAATGCTGCTGTAGCTACAGAAGAATATTCCAAAAACGTTGTCACTGCATCCAAGTCGCTGCTCGATATGAATAAATCTTATGCTACCACGGCAACTGCTATGGCAGATATGGCCAGTGCTTCGAAAGATGCAAAGGAGTATCATACCCAAGTTCAAAATATTACAAAAAACCTTGGAGCCCTAAATGCCGTTTATGAAATGGAGCTTAATGATGCAAACAGTCATTTAAAGGCAATGAACAAATTCTACTCCAACGTTGCCAGCGTGATGGAAAGCATGGAGAAAGCAGGACGCGGCTCTGAGAAATTTTCTGATGAATTACACAAGCTAACTGGTAATTTGACTTCACTGAATGGAATTTATGGCAGTATGCTTACTGCAATGAAAGGTGGTGGAGGTACTCCTCAACAACAACAACAACAACAATAAGTTGCAAATTAAAGTAAACTAAAAAATTAAATTATGAGTGGAGGCAAAGAAACCCCGAGACAAAAGATGATCGGAATGATGTATCTTGTACTTACTGCGTTATTAGCATTGCAAGTAAGTAATTCTGTGCTTGAGAAATTCATATTTATAGATGAAACACTCAGGGAGCAGGTAGCAGAAAATGTTGTCAAAAATAGTAAAACCCTTAACGGGATTGAAGCCAAAGTAAAGGAAAAAGGTGACAGGGAAGGCGATGTCAAAGCATTGGATAAAGCAAAAGAGGTACGCGAGATGACTGCCTCAGTATTGGAATATCTTGATGCGATTAGGGAGGAATTTGTACAGATTACCGGAGGAAGGGATGAAAACGGACATATGATAGGAGCAAAGGATTATGATAAAGTTTCAACCATGATGATCCATGGAGGGAAAGGAAAAGAGTTAAAGGAAAAACTCAATACCTATGCTGCTGACCTCAGCAAGCTTGCTGGTGAAGAATTTACTCCTTTAGCAAGGGATGCCAAAGACATTGAAATAGCAAAACATGATGAAGATCAAAAAGATAAGCCATTTACAGAATATTACTTTGAAAGTACACCTACTGCTGCCGGTATGGCAACTATCAGCTTCATGGAGTCAGAGATAACCAACTATGAACAAAAAGCATTGGAAGATATTGCCGCACTGGTTGGTGCCAAGGATATAAGCTTTGACCAGATTTTCCCTATTATTCTACCTGTCCAAAATATTGTTGCGGCGGGAACAAAATTTGAAGGTGACCTGTTTATTACCGCCGCTTCTTCTGCAGTAGAACCTACTATGGCAATAAACAGATCCTCGGGATACCCGGAAGCCAGCGATGCAGACCTTGAGGTTATTGACGGTAAAGGTAAAGTTTCGTTTACGGCAACACCAGGGGCATACAATAAAGATGGCCAAGCTGAAAAGAAATTCATGACTTATATTACCATGAATGATTCCACATATGAATATGAGCATACTTACTTTGTTGCCAAGCCTGTAATTCAAATTCAGTCTG
>CBDVAV010000642.1:0-3208 GCA_965372055.1 uncultured bacterium
TATCTTTAAGGTGAAGCAACCACTATTTGATATCCCTGTTCAGTTAATCACTTTCAAGGGAAGTTTTTTTGAAAAGGACACGCAAAAATCGATTATAGCAAAGATAATTTCAGAAACCCAAACTTATTTCGATGAAGGAAATGAATTCCTGATCAGTCTTCCTTCGGGAATTGATTATCAATTTACCATTGAGGCTGAAGGATATCATCCTCAGACAGAAAACCTTATTCTGGCCAAGGGTAAAACTGAAGGACATATCATAAGGGATATCTTTCTAGAGAAAATTAAGCAAGAGATCATCACATTTGAAAATATCACATTTTTGTCCAACGACACAATCCTTCATAATGAATCATTTGAAGATTTAAACAAAATTGTGATATTGATGGAAAGTCAACCGGAGATATCCACTGAAATCTCTAGTCATACGGATAACACTGGTTCTGAAGATAATAACAACAAGCTATCAAAGGCCAGGGCAGAAGTAATTTTCAGATACTTTGTCAATCATGGAATATCTCCCAAACGATTGGCCATAAAATGGTTTGGGGAGAGTAGGCCTATAGCATCGAATGACACCGAAGATGGACGAAGAAAGAACCGAAGGGTTGAGTTTAAGATAATTCGGAAATAGTCATCTAAAGTCAAATACAGCAGGTTTTTTGATATCAAAGTCATCCAGAGAGAGACTGGTTTTAGTGGAAAATCTAAAATTCCGGATTGAGGCATTAACGGGTAAATCAGAGAAGAAGCCAATTCTGATTTGAATCACACTAAATGCAAGATTGTCATTCTTAAGCCTGAATCCAAGACCATAACTTTTATATAACTCACCAGCCAAAATTGATCTCCTCCCGGATTCAATAAATCCCAAATCAACATATCCAAACAGTGCAAGGCGAAAACCCGCAAAATTTAAAGGGGTGAATAATACAGTTTCCCCACTGAAAGTTAATCTTTTTGTGCCTGTTAGAAGCAAGCTGTTTGCACCTCTCAATCCATTATCATTATTGATATCGATAAGTTCTTCAGTATTGCGACGGAATCCACGTGTAAAGTTGGAGTTGATGAATTGTCTCACTCTAAAGAACTGAATTGAATATAATCTGGAGAAGTAGGAGGCATCAACCTTAAAAATACCTTTTTCGAAACTGTTATTTTTGAAAAACCCTCCCACTTTGGCGTCAACCCTCAGGTAACCAAAATGCCTGATAAAGTTACCTTTAGCAATTTGGGCTCCTGCATAATACCGGTTGGAAAACTCTCCCATTTCATGTCCGCCAGTGATTTGAACTAAGCTACCAATGGGTATATCCTCGGTCCTTCCGAAATTTGTGATCAGAATATCTTTAAAATATTTACGGGTAGAAAAACCAAAGCTAAACAAGTATAATGATCGGTTATGATAAAACTGGTTTGAATCCTGCCTAACCATAGGACGATCAGTATACTGCTCACGAAAAACTCTCCCGGCAATAGTCATTCTGACACGCTCCTTCACTCCCTTTAATGGAGGGTTAGCGTAGGATTTTACCGCCTTTGCCATCCACATATCCTGGACGTTAGATATTGAAGTAACGAAAATTATTGAGTCTGTTGCTACATCAAATATCCTAGGAATCCTTCTGGTAAAATTATTTACTTCCACCCCTCCGGCATACCGAATATCCGGGGTTAAGAAATTCCTTAAAAACCTGATCCCAACTCCCTCTTTTCTAAATGTGTTTGCGAAATTTAATTCACCGTTGATAAATGTTCCACGAATGTTCGGTATTCTGTAAGTTACATCATAACCGAAGTTACCGGGTTCCTCGTCATCAATGATGAAAATATTATCAAGTTGATGGCCCAGTCCAAATAGGTTAATATTGCTTACACCAATTACTGAAGAAGTTACTCCTCGTGGAATGATATCAAACTTTAAGGGGAAAACGTCTTTGGTTATCACCAGCAGATCCACATCAGGAGCATCATCTTTAGGGATTACATGGATACGGCTGTCTTTTATAAAAGGCAACTGTCTCAGTAGCCGCTCATTATCTGCCAGTTCTGCAGGGGCCAACTGCACGCCTGGTGCGATTAAAAGATTATTCAGGATTACTTTATTACTGGTCGGGATATGAAATTTATTTAAAAATTTCATGACACTATGTGGATGTCTTGAAGTATCATTCAGGTCGGTACTGAAAATCTCAAGGTGCTTGAATTTAATATCACCGATTAATTTTCCATGGAACTCCTGGTAGGGTTCCTCACTGTTTTCAACAGAAAGTGGTGAAATACCGGATCCGTTATTCCTTTTATTCTTTGGCCTCTCAAAAAAAAGCTTATATACCAGCTTTGAGAATTTGCTTTTATGAAGTTTCTTATCTACCCCCTGATAGAAATTTTGAGTTTTCTTTAAGGACTTTTTTCTTTGAAAGTAATCGACAGTATCAGGCAGGTATATAATAGTATCCCGGGAAATATAAATAGAACTATCCTCCAAAATGAAAAAATGCCCCGCTTTAGCCCTTACTTCATGGTACCTAAGCTCAGCGTCATTATCCTGGGCCAATAATTTACCGCCTGGTACCCAAACCAACCCTAATATGAAAGACACTAAACCAACAATGTAATAATTCAAATGTCTCAACAACCTATGATAACCCAATAAATGAGAGACTCAGTAAAATATTCTATCCTTATAACTGTATTAAATGAAAGATAGAAAATACTGAGATGATATTCAACGATTAGTTAATTATACGCTGCATGTTTATCCCGATCCTCTTAGTCGGGATCATCACATCGTCTTTAATTAGTGCCTTGTGGCACAACCAGGGTAGTTATCTCAAGATTACTCAAAAACATGGAAAAGAGCGGGCAGGTAGAATTAAAGCGTAGCTTGATCGAGTTAAAAAATCTAGTCTGGTATCACCTTGATACAAAATTCTTTCAAATTCAACTTCAAAAAATGAGTACAAAATAGGTACAAAATATTTGACAATTTATGACAACCTATGAATACTCGTCAAAGTACCGACGTCCCACCCTTTTATATAATGAACCTAGCAAAAAGTACCGACCACTCACCTTTTTATATAATTGATGGAGTTCAAAGTATACCCGTCTCACCTTTTTATATAAATGACGGAGCAAAAAGCATCGACTACCAGACTTTTTGTAAAAAGAGATAGTTAATGAGAGATACTAGGGGTGCTCATAT
>CBDVAV010000643.1:0-3207 GCA_965372055.1 uncultured bacterium
TTATTCTGTTTACGATACTTTAGTTGATGGTAGAAAATATAATGTTATTAAAGGCGATGAAAATTATTACCGTAATCCGGGTGATCCGTGGCTTCCGTTAGTTAACCTAAGCATTGGCATTCCTCACGATTCAAATCCAACTATACAGATTTTACGAAATGACAGAGAATCTTATAGCAATAAGTTTATAATGCCATATCCTGAGACTGACCCTCTTTTTGAAGAGCCGGATGTTGAAAAAATCAATAAGGAGATCTACTCAAAAAGTCAATTTTTCCCCGTTGAAATTGTTCAATTAAGTTCTTCATATGATTTCAGATATGCAAAGATATTACCGATTGCCGTTTCCCCTTATCAATTTAATCCTGTTACAAGGGAGTTAGTATTTAATAATAAATTTTTAGTTAAAATAAATTTTAATGTAAAAAGTGAGACAATTAGAATCTCAATTTCAGATGCTATGACTGACGGTTATTTAGAAAGTGCAGTAATAAATTCTGAAAATGCAAAAAACTGGATCAGTAAACCAACTCCAATATTAGTTTCACCGCTTAGCGGCAATGATTCGTGGTATGATTCTGATAAAGATTATTTTAAAATATATTTAAAAGAAAAAGGTGTATATAGATTAACATATAATCAATTAATCTCCGCAGGCGTACCTCTTGGTAACAATACACCAATTGAAAAGTTGGAATTATTTAATAACGGAAATCCTGTCCCGATTGATTTAGTAGACACTAATAACGACCAACTTTTTAACAGTAATGATTATTTGCAATTTGTGGGGTTCCCACCTCCTTCGAGTCCTAACGCATATTTTAATATTTATAATCTTAGCAATATATATTGGTTTTCATATGAAAGTGATTCTACTGGCAATTTGTACAATGTCAAAGACGGATATCCTACTTCATGGGTAAATTCATACATAAGTAGTCCCCATACTATCCATTCTGAAGTAGATACCATATATGAAAGATTGGGTCGTGCTAACAACGACCAAAGAGATTATTGGTTCTGGGGCACTACTTCCGGGACTGATGGGACATTAACAAAACTATTTAACGGTCATTTTGAACCTCTTGATGACTTAACATCGGATACCGTAACGATTAAGGTGACCGTTAATATGCACGGAATGACAACGCCCACATGTAATCCTGATCATAATGCAAAGATATACTTAACATCCCAATATATTGGTGAACTTGTTTGGGATGGGCAGGCGGCAGCAACATTCGAGACTATTGTAGATTTAAATGATATCAATATTTATCCGTCTAACGACCTCCAGGTAAAAGCACTAGGCGATATATGTGGAACAACTAAATCTGATGAGATTAGAGTAAATTGGTTTGAAATTGAGTATCCCCGGAATCATAGGACACAAGTAGATCATTTTACTTTTAAGAGCAGACCAAACGTATATGGCCAGACAAGATTACGGGTATTTGATTTCCAAAAAGATAATATGAAGATTTATGTACCTCAGCATAACAAATTGATTGTTAATCCATTTATCACTGGAGACCAATTTCATAATGTCGCCTTTCAAGACAATGTATCTGAGAGAACAGAATATTTTTGTGTATCGGATGATTATTTTTTGCCGGTTGATTCCATTATCCAGGATCAATCATCAAATTTACGTGATCTAACAAATGGGGCAGATTACATAATTATTTATCATTCAAAATTTGCTGAAAATGTAGATCAATTGGTTGATTATCGAATGAATAATTTCCCGGATGAAGATATAACTAATGCCAGAATATTAAGTGTAGATATTCAACAAATTTACGATGAATTCTCTGACGGACTCTTAGACCCATATGCTTTGCAACGATTTGTTAAATATAGTTTCGAAAACTGGCAGGAACCTGCACCCTCTTATATTGTTCTATTTGGTGATATGAGTTATGATTATCGTGGAATGATTGAAGGAAGTCGCCCAAATTTTATACCATCACTTCCTTATCATGCACTACCTTATGGTCAGGCAGCAAGTGACAATCTAATAGTATGTGTTACCGGGGAAGATTTAGCACCTGATCTGGTAATCGGCAGATTATCAGCAGAAACTAATGAAGAAGCTAGTATATTGGTTGATAAAATAGTTAACTATCCCAATGATAATTCAAAACTTTGGAAACAAAACGTACTACTTATTTCATCTGGTTTAAACTTGAATGACGAATCGACATTTAATTTTAATGATGCCAATCTATATTTAGATGATAACTTTTTAGTTCAAAATGGAATAAGTTCTACAAAGGTATTTCGCTATCCATGGAAACCAAGGCATTATCCATTCCAGGGGGAAGGGCCTGAAATAAGGGCTGGTTTTAATGATGGAGCAGTAATTGCCAGCTACTATGGTCATGGTGGCGGATTCCAATGGGATTTAGTCTTTACTGGAGATGATATTGATCAACTCGAAAATGGTGGGAGACTTCCTTTCGTTTCTAGTGTTACATGTTATACTGCACATTTTGATAATCAGGATGTATTTGGTGAGCATTTCAATAAAGTAGTTGGAAAGGGTAGTATTGGTTTTTATGGGAGTTCAGGATTAACTTATTGGGGCATTGGTAAGGCAATGAACCAAGAACTATTTAGAGAGATTTTTATACAAAAGGATTACATCATTGGTAAAGCTATTTTAATTTCAAAGAATAGGTTTAACCCAGGTGGACTTTATGGCACACAAATGGCTCTGTTGACTTACTTGGGTGATCCCGTATTGAAACTGGCTATTCCGGATAAACCGGATTTTGTGGTTCAAAGTTCGGATATATTCATTGATCATGACCCGGTTTTGGTGAATGAGGAGACTGAAATTAAAGTAAGACTGAGGAATTACGGCATTAGTTTTCCTGGAGATTCAGTGGTTGTTCAATTATTAACCAGTTCAGCCGATACTTCATATGTAATTGATGAAAAGAAATTTGGCAGCTTTGGAGAAACTGATTCACTACTGGTTAATTGGTCACCGGCGAAAAAAGGTCTATACGAAATAATTGTTAAAATTAATGAGACAGAGATTATACCTGAACTGGATCACTCAGATAACCAAACATCAATATTTGTTGCAGTATTCGATCTGGGTGAACCAAGTATTGTAGAACCCATAAATGGGTTCGTTTCTTCCGACAGCACTCTAAACTTTCTTTTTATTGATAATGGAGCCTATATTGATTACAA
>CBDVAV010000644.1:0-3201 GCA_965372055.1 uncultured bacterium
TTTTTTACAGAAAGCTTTAAATTAAAAACTTATTGTAAACAACCTCTTTCTTATGAAACACATAAACATATTTCTGCTCTTCCTAATATCTTTTTCAACTGCAACAAGCCAAACATCATCTCAAATATTTTCAAGGCTTGATGTGTTCCAGTTGGAATATGCAGGTGACCTACAAATTTCCCCAAACGGGGGTAAAATAGTATATGCCCGGAGAGGTATGGACATTATGAACGACCGCCGGACTTCAATGCTTTGGATGCTCAATGCTGACGGCTCTCACCATAGAAAACTCACTAGCCGGGAAGTAAGTGAGTCTTCGCCCCGATGGTCTCCAGATGGCAACCGCATCGCTTTTGTAAGTTCCACGGATGCTGGTGCAGAGATCTATGTTTATTGGGTAGATACAGGTCAGTTTGCCAAGTTAACACAGCTCGAACGGTCACCCAGGGGAATAAGGTGGTCACCAGATGGAACACAAATTGCATTTTCGATGCTGGTTCCGGAAGCTCCTCCAATTTTGGTAAAGCCACCGAAAAAGCCCAAAGGGGCAAAATGGGCAGATAACCCAAGGGTTACCACCAGGCTTAAACATGAAGCGGATGGTTCTGGTTATGTTGAGCAGGGATTTTCACATTTATTTGTCATTCCGGCCGAAGGGGGATCTCCAAGGCAAATTACTTCTGGTGACTTTCACCATCGCGGTGCCCCGGTTTGGGCCAGGGATGGCAAATCGCTGATATTTTCTTCTAACAGGAACCCAAACTGGGAATATGAATTTCGCAATTCTGAGATTTATTCTGTTTCCATAGCCGATGGCACCATAAAGCAGTTGACAGATAGAAATGGCCCCGACCATAGCCCGACAATTTCTCCCGATGGTAAAAAAATCGCCTTCCTGGGGTTTGAAGATAAAATACAAACCTATCAAGTTACTCGGATATTCTTAATGAATTTGGACGGCAGTGGCAAAAAGGAAATAACAACCAATCTCGACAGAAGCATATCTGATTTGAATTGGGATACAAAAGGGGAGGGGCTTTATTTCCAATATGATGACAAAGGAAACACAAAAATCGGTTATGTTACCTTATCAGGAAAAACAAGTATTGTGACACATAATGTGGGGGGAACAGTAATTGGCCGCCCTTATGGTGGTGGTTCATATTCTGTTTCGTCGGCTGGAAGCATAGCTTATACTTACTCTAGGCCTGACCGCCCAGCTGATATTGCCATCACAAAAAAAGGCAAAAGCAATCCGGACATTATTACTGCACTTAATAAGGATCTACTTGATTATCGTACACTTGGAAAAATTGAAGAAATATGGTATAAATCCACGGTGGATGACCGCCAGGTGCAGGGTTGGATAGTGAAGCCACCTGGCTTTGACCCGAATAAACAGTATCCGTTGTTAGTGGAAAACCACGGCGGGCCAATTTCCAACTATGGTGATCGGTTTTCCCCGGAAATCCAACTATATGCCGCCGCTGGTTATGTAGTGTTTTACCCTAATCCCAGAGGTAGTACCAGTTACGGGGAAGAATTTGGCAACTTGCTCTATCATAATTATCCTGGAAACGATTATGATGATGTAATGGATGGTGTGGATGCAGTTTTGGCCCAAGGGTATGTACACCAGGACAGCTTATTTGTTACTGGTGGCAGTGCCGGCGGAATCATGACGGCTTGGATCATTGGGAAAAACAATCGGTTTCGAGCAGCAGCAGTGGTAAAGCCAGTAATGAATTGGGTAAGCAAAACACTTACCGCTGATAATTATTATGGTTATTCATTCTATCGCTACCCCGATTGGCCTTGGGAAAATATCGAAACTTATATGAAGTTTTCCCCAATATCCCTGGTGGGCAACGTACAAACCCCAACTTTGGTAATGGTGGGCACAGCAGACCTAAGAACCCCCTTATCCGAAGCAAAGCAATTATATCATGCATTAAAGTTGCGGAAAATAGAAACCGCATTGGTGGAAATCCCTGGTTCCTATCATAATATCTCGGCCAGGCCCAGTCAACTGATTACTAAAGTGGATCATGTATTGGCATGGTTTGCTAAATACAGAACCAAATAAGCAGAAATTAGCGATAAGGTGATAAGATAATATGATTGATCCGTACAATTATATTCTAATTATGTATGCGTTACTTGCCATAATATATATTAAAGGTGAATAAAATCGAAATAATTATCTGCACGGAGAGAGGATACCTTGAACCAATGTCAAAGCTACTGATTTACACTTTGAGGGAGTTTGGAGGCAACCTTAGAGACACGCCGATTTATAGTTATCAACCACGCAAGAAACACAAAATTTCCAAGGAGACAATTGCCTTTTTTGAAAAGTATCAAGTAGAGTATATTGATATAAACTTGAACAATAAATACCACTATTACCCCCTTGCGAACAAACCTTTGTCTTGTGCTCATAGGGAAATGAATACCAATGGAGATATATTGATTTTTTTGGACAGTGACATATTTTTCTTGAATGAGCCTACAGAATTCGACGATTTTAACCATTCAGATGTCATTCTCAGGCCTGTCCATAAAAAGTATATTGGAACTGAAAATACAGGGGATAAAAATGCTGATTATTGGAATGAATTATATAATCTGCTAAATGTAAACATTCGCAGAAAAATAAAAACAACAGTTGATAATAAGGATATATTGGAATACTATAACTCAGGCCATGTTGCCACAATGGCCAAAAATAATCTGTTTAATTATTGGAAAGAAAATTTCATGAAAGTCATGGAGGCAGGAATTAAACCAACCAAGCAGCTTTTCTTTGTTGAACAATCAGTATTTGCTGCTACAGTTTCACAAATGGAATTGGTAGTTAAACAATTTAGTAAAAATTACAATTGTCCACTCCATTTGCAGGATCAAGTGAAAAATGGAGAATATTATATAACTGATTTTGACAAACTAATCAGTATACATTATCATGATATATTTAAAAACAGAAAGGGTGTTAATCCTATAAAAGAACAGCTTTCCAAATCTGAAAATGGAAGGAAAGTTAACATACTATTATCTGATTTTAACATAATTCAAAAGGAAAACCTTTCTCAAATTGCCATTAGGAACTTGAAGAATAAAATTGGCGACATCCAACAAAAGCTAAAACTGCAATAGTGCCGATATAGTCTCCACTTTACCCATATGCTCACTTGTGGAGGA
>CBDVAV010000645.1:0-3199 GCA_965372055.1 uncultured bacterium
GATCAATGCCGAAGCCCAGGTGAACCCGCTGCCAAATGCTGCCAGGCAGACCAGATCCCCTTCTTTGATTTTCCCCTTTTCCCAGGCTTCACTAATGGCAATGGGAATAGATGCGGCGGTAGTATTTCCTGTCCACATTATATTATTATAAATGTTCTCATCACTCAAGCCCAGCTTTTTCTGTACATACTGGCTAATTCTAAGGTTGGCCTGATGGGGAATCAATAGATCAATATCTTCTTTGTTCATTCCGTTGGCATCTAAAGCTTCATTGATCACTTCTATAAATCGTACTACCGCATGTTTAAAGACTTCCATCCCATTCATATGGACATTAATAGTGTTTCCATCGATCATTTCGTGGCTAAGCCTTACCTTTCGGCTGCTACCGGGATCCTTAACGTACAATTCTTCAGCATACCTGCCATCGGCATGTAAATGTGTAGACAATATTCCAAGGCCATCATCATGGGAAGGTTGTAAAATCACCGCTCCGGCACCATCTGCAAAAATAACATTGGTGTTTCTCCCTTCGGAGGATTTATCCAAACCAGAAGATTGTATTTCAACCCCAACCACCAGAATAGTCTTGTACATCCCTGATTTGATGTATTGATCTGCCACTGAAAGTGCATAAATAAATCCTGAACAAGCATTTCTCAAGTCAAGGGCACCAATGCCCGGTAAACCAAGTTCACGTTGTAGCAAAACGCCTGAACCTGGGAAAAAATAATCTGGTGTAATAGTGGCAACTACGATAAAATCTATATCTTTTTCCACCAGGTTGGCCCTTTCCAGCGCGATCCTGCTGGCTTTTGCTGCCATGTTGGCATTGGTATCTTTTTCGGGATCAAAGTACCTCCTTTCCTTGATCCCAGTCCTTTCTGTTATCCATTCATCCGAGGTGTCTATGGTTTTGGCCAAATCATCATTTGTCACAACATTTTCCGGAACATAATGTCCGGCACTTTTTATTCTGGATTTTATCATTATTTAGTTATTGAAATATCTACAATTTAATAAAACAAAATTTCTTTATAGACTTAAATCATATTAGATCAATCAAAGAGTGAATAATTCCCATATTGATCAGTAGGGGATACCTTGCGAATCAAGGATTCCCCTTCCTCTTCGATAGAATTTATACGTGGGGAAACAGAATATGCATGAAACTCCAAACCTGGATTGATCTCTGGCACAATGTCAAATGCAATGTTTGTTTCAGACAACCAAGTTTTGGACTCATCCACGGTCAACACCCAGGGCATTCTGGGATTAAATTCCAAAACCAGGGAGGTTGCCGCCGTAGTTAAAATTCGAAAGGTATGTAAAACAAGACCATCCTCACTTTCAAATTCCTCCCAAATACCAGCAAAAGCAAATAAGCCCTTATTCAATAAGGCAATTCTATGGGGAATCTGTGTTTTTTCCCCTACATGCTTCCATAGATAGAATCCATCAGCAGGAATAATACATCTATTGTTCTCCAATCCTGATTTTAACGATCTGGAAGTTTGGGCCTTTTCAATATCTGAGGTAAGCAGCCGATTGGCAACAGATTTATTCTTGGCGATTAACGGGGTAGTTCCCCAATAGAAGAAAGAAATGCCCTCTGGGTTCGTATTTATAATAATGGGCAATAATTGAGTAGGTGCGGCATTATATCGTGGTTTGTAATTTTCGGATAATTGAAGCTCGAATGCCTTGCAAAGTTCCTGGGCTGACAGTGTAATTGTATATCGGGAGATCATAATATTAACGATATCATAAACAGGCAAATTAAGTCTATTTGTTTATGATTTCTTTGCAATGATAGCAATTTCTGTTGACTCAGAGGAGAAGGCTTTACCTGTAACATCTGAGAATATTTCTTCAACCGTAAATCCATTTTCTTCAAATTCTTTTCTAAGCGAATCTTCACTGAAATACTGTAGCCAGTTATATACTACTCGCTTTCGTAACTCTTCAATTATCGAGTATTTATCAAGTATCACTTTTTCTTTCTCGTATTTGAAGGTATTGACAAAACAATAATAATCATCAGGTGACCAAAACCCATTTAATTGATTGAGTTCGTAGTTTGCTGATTCCTCTTTTTGGTTAAATCTGGTCAAAGAATATACATCAAGCAACACGGAGCCGTCTTGTTTCAAAAGTGAATGAAATTTTGAGAGCATTATTTTTCTTTGTTCTGGGCTCAAAGCACAAAAATCACACATGATCATCGTAATGAGATCGAAACTGTTTTCTGTTTCAAAATCCAGATAGTTTGTCAGAACATAATCTATTTTTAAATTTTTATTAGCAGCTACTTGTTTTGCATACTTTATTGAATTTTCTGAAAAATCAATACCTGTAACAATTGCACCTCGTTCTGATAGTATATTTGTGTATAGCCCCGGACCACAGCCAAAGTCCGCAATTTCAGTATTTTTATTCACTCCAAAATGAGAAACAATCCATTCCACGGAGCGATCAATAAAGTCCTTGTTTCGGGATGATACATCGATTGATTCATTTAAGTGATATTCGAGCATTTGTTTGGATGTATGCTCATTTGCCCACAATTCATTAGCTGTATAAAATTGAAAAGGTACTGGGCGCGTATTAAGTTCTTTTAATTCCTTAAACATCAATTACTCCATTTTCTAACACATTACTGAATATTAACAGGCGAATAGGAATTGATTTAAAAGAATCACCCCAAACCCGTCTAGTAACCAATGGCTGTGTCATCTCCCCTGGGGTCAGCCCCACCTTCAAGTCGGCCATCTGGCCAAATCAGAATGGCATCAACTCTGCCAATGGATCCGCGAGGATTAATTTCATGCCCCATGATACCAAGTTGACTTTGATATTCGTCATTGATTGCACCATCTTCGGTAAAGATAAAATGTGGTTTCCATTGATGGTGAAACCTTTTAGCTTCCACCGCTTCTTGCATACTCATATTATGCTCCAACACATTCAAAATGGTTTGATAAACTGATGTTATTATAGTAGAACCACCAGGGGTCCCCACCACCATGTAGAGTTTTCCATCTTTTTCTATGATAGAAGGAGTCATAGAACTCAACATGCGTTTTCCACCATCAATGGCATTTGCTTCCCCTCCAATCAAGCCATACATATTGGGCGACCCAGGTTTAATACTAAAGTCATCCATTTCATTATTGAGCAAAAAGCCGGCACCATCAAC
>CBDVAV010000646.1:0-3198 GCA_965372055.1 uncultured bacterium
CATACTAACCAAATATTAAATCCAGAATAATGGCAGAAAAACCCAGCGTTGATGAATTAAAAAAAATAGCCTCCCAGGTAAGGAGGGATATTGTCCGTATGGTGCATGCAGCAAAGTCAGGCCATCCCGGTGGATCATTAGGATGTACCGATTTTCTTGTAGCCCTTTATTTCCGAATACTTGATCACGATCCGGCATTTAATCCAAATGGAACAGGAGAAAATATTTTCTTCCTTTCCATTGGTCATGTTTCACCCCTTTGGTACAGCGTATTGGCGAGAAGTGGTTACTTCGATATCCCTGAATTAAATACCTTTCGAAATATCGATTCCAGGCTTCAGGGACATCCAGCTACTGCTGAAGGATTACCTGGGGTGAGGATTGCATCTGGTTCACTGGGGCAAGGTCTATCTGCTGCCATCGGTGCTGCACAGGCCAAAAAACTTAACGGTGACACTAACCTAATATACGTGCTCATGGGTGATGGTGAACAGCAAGAAGGTCAAATCTGGGAGGCAGGAATGTACGCAGCCCACCATAAAGTTGACAATATTATTGCCTCCCTTGATCTCAATGGTCAGCAGATCGATGGTGCTGTAGATGATGTGATTTCTTTAAAAGACATTAAAGCCAAGTGGCTTGCCTTTGGTTGGGAAGTGTTGACCTGTAACGGAAATGACATGGAAGAATTGATCAGTACGTTAGAAGAAGCCAAGTCAAAAACAGGCAATGGTAAACCAGTGATAAACATCATGACCACTGATATGGGCAAAGGTGTTGATTTTATGGAAGGAACCCACAAATGGCACGGGATTCCGCCTAATGATGAACAACTGGACTCGGCATTGGCTCAACTTGAAGAAACTATCGGGGATTATTAAATTATATCAACCAAAAAAATAACAAAGTGGACATTGCAACCTTAAAAACAAAATACACCTTCACCGAGAAAAAAGATACCAGATCGGGATTTGGTGCCGGATTACTTGAGCTTGGCAGAAAAAACCCCAACGTTGTTGCACTTTGTGCCGACCTCACGGGATCCCTCAAAATGAATGCATTTCAGGATGAATTCCCGGACAGGTTTTTTCAAGCAGGCGTTGCAGAAGCCAACATGATGGGGGTAGCAGCGGGAATGACTATTGGTGGTAAAATTCCGTTTGCGGGGACTTTTGCCAATTTTGCTACCGGCAGGGTCTATGACACTATACGTCAATCTATTGCCTATTCAAATAAAAATGTAAAAATATGTGCCTCCCACGCCGGGCTTACTTTAGGTGAAGATGGTGCCACCCACCAGATATTGGAAGATCTGGGATTGATGAAGATGCTGCCAAACATGACCGTGATCAATCCCTGCGATTTTAACCAAACAAAAGCTGCTACCATAGCAATTGGAGAACATCAAGGCCCTGTTTACCTGAGATTTGGAAGACCAGGCTGGCCAATATTCACTTCCGATGACCAAGAATTTACAATTGGCAAAGCCATAACCTTTATTGAAGGAACAGATGTAAGCATTTTTGCCACTGGCCACATGCTATGGCAGGCCATTGAAGCAGAATCGTTGCTTAGTGAAAAGGGAGTTAGTGCCGAAGTGATCAATATCCATACTATTAAACCACTAGATGAGGATGCCATCCTTAATTCAATAAGAAAGACTGGATGTGCAGTTTCTGCTGAAGAACATCAACTCAAAGGAGGAATGGGAGAAAGCATTGCTCAAACACTGGTTCGCAATCAGCCCGTCCCCATGGAAATGGTTGGTGTTGATGATGTGTTTGGAGAAAGTGGAAAACCACTGGAATTATTGAAAAAATTTGGACTGTATCCAGAGAACATCGTTGAGGCTGCCTTGAAGGCAATTCGAAGAAAAAATGGCTAAATAAAATACCAAGTTCCAATATTATTGAGTTTCAAATCATGGAACAAAAATACACGCTTGGGAAATACCTTGCCCTTCCAACAAACACTCCTCTAGGTATTGAAATTACCAAGGCCGAAGGGATTTACTTGTACGGGCCCAATAATGAAAAATACTTCGATCTAATTTCCGGCATAGCCGTTGCCAATATCGGCCACCGCCATCCAAAGGTAATTTCAGCCATCAAAGAACAGGTTGATAAGTATTTGCATGTAATGGCTTATGGGGAATACAAGCAAACTCCACAAACTTTATTGGCGGAAAAGCTTGCGCAGATTTTACCTCCCCAGCTAAACACTACCTATTTTGTTAATTCTGGCACGGAAGCCAACGAAGCGGCTCTTAAACTTGCCAAAAGGATTACCGGGAAATCTGAGATCATAGCTTTTGAAAAATCATACCATGGAAATACCCATGGATCTTTAAGCGTAACAGGAAATGAAGATAAAAAATTTGCTTTCAGGCCACTATTGCCAAACATCCGTTTTATCAAATTCAATAATGCAGATGATTTAAAACATATCACCCACCAAACTGCAGCACTAATAATCGAGCCAATACAAGGCGATGCCGGGGTAAGAATACCATCTTTGGAGTACATGCAATCTTTAAGGGAAAAGTGTACTGATTGCGGGACGATATTAATTGCTGATGAAGTACAAACAGGGTTTGGCCGCACAGGCAAGTTTTTTGGATTTGAGCATTTTGACATTGTACCAGATATTGTTACCATGGCAAAAGCCCTAGGTGGAGGGATGCCAATAGGTGCATTTTCATCTTCCAGGGATAATATGGAAAAACTGACTTTTGATCCACCCTTAGGGCATATTACCACCTTTGGCGGACACCCGGTAAATTGTGCCGCCGCCCTGGCCAATATTGATGTCATATTGGAAGAAGACCTGATATCAGGAGTAGAGGAAAAGGGAAAACTCTTTGAAGAATTGCTTGTACACCCTAAAATAAAAGATTTTCGGCGGATAGGTTTAATGATGGCCTTGGAATTTGATTCTGAAGAAACAGTGCAAAAAATAGTACTTCAATGCTTGGAGCGTGGGGTGATTTGCTTCTGGTTCCTCTCCTGTCCCAATAGTTTCAGGCTGTCTCCTCCCCTGATTATTACTGACGAAGAAATCAAAAAAGCCTGTGGGATAATTGTTGAGGTGCTTGACGGATTGTAGATACGATGTTCTGTTCAATTGATTTTGTCATTGGATCATTGGGTCATTGGGTCATTCCAAGCTCAAATCCGCACTAGTGAAACGAAGGAGTAC
>CBDVAV010000647.1:0-3198 GCA_965372055.1 uncultured bacterium
AAAGGGACAAAAATAGTTTGGAACCAGCTTGAATTCAATCCTAGATGGCAGATGAAAAGTTATTCAGTGATAAAAATATATGCTACCCAAACCCAGTTAGGTCAAACCATAACCCCAAAGGGCAAGTATTCGGCAGCAGATATTTCCCATGATCTTTCCAGGATTGTGACCATATCCACCCTCGAAGATAATTCTGTGGAAATCCAAGTGTTCGATGGGTTTTTCGGGGAATTACAAAAGCGATTTGATAACCCTGGCAAAGCTTTTTTTTCCATGCCAAGATGGTCTGGGGATGATTCCAAAATTGTTGTGCTAAAGACTGCAAATGGAAAGAAGTCGGTAGTTACCATTGATTACCAAAGCAGCCAGGAAATTGAGTTAATTCCCCCCGGTGATGAAAACATTGGCCATCCTGTATTGAGCGGAAACTATTTGTTATACAATTCCCCATATAATGGTATTGATAATATCTATGCCCTTGATCTTCAAAACAAGGGTCGCTACCGGGTAACTTCATCAAAATATGGCAGTTATAATCCATCAATCAGTTCAGATGGCTCAATTATTTATTATAATGATTACACAAAAGATGGTATGGATGTAGTCAGTGCCCCTTTTGATCCTTCATCTTGGACGCCGATTGCACAAGTCGATGATCTGAACATCAGGTTTTACGACACTGTGGTTGAACAGGAGGGTAGTGATGATATCTTAGACAATATTCCTGAAAACAATTTTCCAACCAAAAGATACCGCAAGATTTCGGGTATGATCAATCCGGTTTCCTGGGGGCCTTTCGTTGCCGCCAATACGCGTGAATTATTTGTTGGTGTACAAACAGCGGACATACTGAACACCACTGCCATCAACCTAGGATATATTTATAATCAAACCAACGAAACCGGTAAAGCAATAGCAAGGGTAAGCTATCATAATTGGTTTCCTGTGATAGACTTTGAAGCCGACTATGGCAACCGTAGGGAAACAGGATATTTCAGCTATATAAATTTATTGAGTGACACAACAGCAGAAGGAATAAATGAGGCAGTTGATTTTGACTGGATAGAAAAAACTGTAAAAGCCGGGCTTAGAATTCCACTGAATTTCTCAAATTCTAAATATTCGGCAAATTTTACCATCAGTAATTCGGTAGGTTTAACAAAGGTTGAGAGTTTCGATTTTAACCAGATTGACACCGTATTTTTCTTTAATCATGACCTTCAACAAGATGGCTCACTGGTATTCAATCAATTTGAAATATCCTACACCCATCTCTTGAAAAGAAGTAAAAGGGATATTAACAGTAAGTGGGGCCAATTTTTTACACTGGAAAGATTTGGTACACCCTACGGCGGGGATTTTAAAGGTGGACTTACCACATTGAGGGTTGGTTTGTTCTTTCCGGGTTTTTTTAAACACCATTCAATATTCTTGAGGGGCGGTATCCAAACCAGGGACATTGAATTGACCAGCAATGAATTTTGGTTTGCCAACAGGATAGAATTCCCTCGCGGATTTGGCTCCGATTTGCTGGAAAATTATTCCATTGGTTCTGTTAATTATGCCCTTCCGCTGGTTTATCCTGACCTAAGCATTGGGCCGGTATTAAATATCCAGCGCATCAAAGCTAATTTATTCTACGATATTGCCACTGGCGAAATAGATGCAGACGATGAAAAATCCAAAAAGCCAGGCTTTGAATTCCCTCCACTTAAAAACTCCCCTAATTATTATTCATTTGGATTAGAATTAACTATGGATTTTAACTTGTTCAGGTACATCACACCTTTTGAACTTGGTGTAAGGTTAATATCCAGGAATGATCCTTTCGATACCGGAGATGATCCATTTGCTGTCGAATTGATAATTGGGACATTTGGCTTTTAGAAACATAATTCTCCATTTTTTGAAATACTTATAAATACACCTATTTTTGATATTTACTCTATGAAATTATAATGGCAGAAGTTATCAAAATGCCAAAAATGAGCGACACCATGGAGGAAGGTGTCATCTCAGCTTGGCTAAAGAAGGAAGGTGATGAGGTGAAATCCGGTGACATACTGGCGGAAGTAGAAACCGACAAAGCCACCATGGAACTGGAATCTTATGAAGATGGCACACTGCTTTATGTGGGTGTTAAAGATGGGGACAGTGTTCCTGTAGATGGAGTTATTGCAATTATTGGCAAAAAAGGAGAAGATATCTCAGGATTGCTAAAGGAAAGTATCCCAAGGGAAAAAAGCATAAAACCGCAAGATGCTGAAGAAATTGCTTCGGATGATGTTGGTGTTGATATTGACGTTTCCACTATCAATGCCTCCCTTATAACCATGCCAAAAATGAGCGATACTATGACTGAGGGGACCATAGCAAGCTGGTTAAAGAAAGTAGGCGATGAAGTAAAATCCGGGGATATATTGGCAGAAGTGGAAACTGATAAAGCAACCATGGAGCTTGAAGCTTATGAGGATGGCACTTTACTGTACATTGGCGTGGGAGTAGGGGATTCCGTGACTGTTGATGGTATACTTGCTGTAGTTGGAGAAAAAGGGGCTGACTTTGAATCGTTGATAAAAGCCCAGAAATCAAAGAAAGTTGAACAAATTGAAGATGTATCAGAAAAACCCGTGGCTTCAACAGAATCACATGATATTTCAGAATCTAAAGATACGGCCATAAGCCCTTCAATTGGCAGTACAAATGGAAGAGTCATTGCATCACCACTGGCGAAGAAACTGGCCATGGAAAAAGGCTATGACCTTAAACAAATACAAGGAAGTGGTGATAATGGAAGAATTATCAAAAGGGATATAGAAGCATTTGTGCCGTCACATACTCTTGATGCAGTACCTCAATCTGAGGGATTTCCAGCTATTCAATCACCTACTATTGTAGGGGAGGAGGGCTACGAGGAAATTACTGTGTCTCAAATGAGGAAGACAATTGCCAAAAGATTAGCGGAAAGTAAATTTACATCGCCACATTTTTATCTCACCATGGAGATAAACATGGACAATGCAATTACAGCCAGAAAAAGCATGAATGATATTTCCCCCGTGAAAATCTCATTCAATGATATAATTATTAAAGCCTGTGCGGCGGCATTGAGACAACATCCGAAAGTTAATGCTTCCTGGCTCGAAGATAAGATCAGGTTTAACAAACACATTCACATTGGGGTAGCTGTCGCTGTAG
>CBDVAV010000648.1:0-3198 GCA_965372055.1 uncultured bacterium
GAAGGACACAAATGCACAGAAAGCCAGCCCCTGCAAATATATCAACGAGCTATTGACAATAACTTGAATAAATATGTCAAAGAGTGGGTTCGAAATGATACTGATTCAACTGGTCCAAAGGTATTGTTGAAAACATATCAGGAATATGAACCATTGTTTGTAGAGGATGGAAGATTTCTCATTCTCAAAGGAGAAGAAATAACGGACAGTTATGAGGGCAACCCCATTCACATCAATGCCACGAATATACAAAGCTTGATTGAGCCGGCTGGAGGTACTAGCGTGGCCGATGTGATGCAAAACAACTTAGACCAAGTATTGAAGCAACGTGAGGAAACTGGTATAGCTATTATGCCTCATATAAATCATCCAAATTTTGGTTGGGCAATAACTACAGAAGATATGATTCAGCTACGAGGAGAACGCTTTTTTGAAGTGTACAATGGACATCCCGCTGTTCGAAATTATGGTGATTCTATTCGACCTGGTACAGAGGAAATGTGGGATCTGATTAATATTGCCTACGTACAAAGAGGACAACCGTTGATGTACGGAATTGCTACTGACGACAGCCATTATTTTCATTTATTTGGTAAGGAATACTCAAATGCTGGCCGGGGATGGGTGATGGTGCAATCAGAGTCCTTGGAAGCAGAGTTATTGATCGAGGCTATGGAAGCTGGTAATTTCTATGCCAGTACTGGAGTGGAGCTTATGGAAATTAAATATCAAGACTCCAAAATTACAATAGAAATCAAAGAAGAAGAGGGGACAACTTATCGGACAATTTTTATTGGGGTAAAGAATGGTGAAACCAAGGCCGATACATTAGCTGAGATCCCTGGTTACAGGGCTGAATTTCAGGTCACAGATGATTTGCTTTTTGTAAGGGCAAAGGTTATCAGTGATCAGGTTCAGGAAAACCCTTTTCAAGATGGTGATTTTGAAAGTGCTTGGATCCAGCCTACGTTGGGGAAGAAGAACTAGGATCAATGATTGTTGAATTAAATGATTTCCCGGAATTTCTATAAAGCAATCTGAGTAATCCAAAAATTAAAGTAATCTATGATTCTGACATAAGTGGCAAACTATCACGATTCGCTAACTCCGTCCTTCAGGGCGGAGTGGTTGGTAGAACTCAATACCGGGCTTTAGCCCTAATCTCATATCACAAAAGATTTAAGGGCTAAAGCCCAGATTGTCTTCCACACAGGTCACCGCCTTAAAAGGCGGTGTTAACTTCTGTCCATACCACTGATTATTATGATTGAATGATTTCACTGATTTTTCTGCACAATCTGAGTAATCCAATAATCTGAGTAATCCGTGATTCTGACAAAAGGGGCAACCATCCCGATTCACGAACTTCGTCCTTCAGGGCGGAGTAGTTTGTATCTGTCCATACCACTGATTGTTATGATTAAATGATTTTCATGAAGAACCTCAATAATAATCTGAGTAATCCAATAATCTGAGTTATCTGTGATTCTGACAAAAGGGGCAAACCATCCCTATTCACGAACTCCGTCCCATTTAGCAGAAAAGACCGCTTATCTTTAATTGATATTAAAAGCCGATTTGTTTTACTAAATTGGGCTGAACAAATTTATATTCGACCCAAATTCCAAATTGTAACCATTTATCATGAAACAGACCCTGATTCCCCTTGTAATTTGCCTTGGCACATTATCATCAGTTTATAGCCAGCAGCAAGAAACCTATGACTATAATAAACCCAGCCGGGATATGATCCAAAATGGTGTCCAGTCCATCTTGATGTGCAACGGCCTCTTTACTTCAAAACGAACAATAGAGCAGGTTTTTGATCAGGAATTAGCTTACCTAAGGCAACCTATTGGAACACCAAGTGGGGGGGACTACAAAGTTGATTGGGAGAGAAAAACTGTTGCCATTGGTGTACCAGGTGGAACACCTACTATGCGGGCTGCCTTTCGCATGGGTATTGGATGTGTAATCCTGGCACCCGACCAAACCTTTGCGGATATTGAAAGCCTGCCCATTCAAACCCTGCCACCTCTAGAAGGCGATCCAGCCAGCATTGCCTGGCCAGATGGAGACCTTATAAAAAAACAATCAATTCCAAGATCCATTGATGAAAAGGCCTTAACAGCTGCTTCTGATTGGTCCTTTGACCGTGAATCCCCCGAGCAAGTCACATTAAGTTTGATTGTAGTATACAAAGGCCAAATCATACACGAACGTTATGCCCCGGGGTTTGATGTGACCACGAAAACCAGGACTTGGTCTACCGCAAAAAGTATTGGCGTTACTTTGATGGGAATGATGGTAGATCAAGGCAAAATGTCGCTGGATGAACCTCTTGGTCTTGAATGGTTTCCCAAAGGCAGTGCACCGGAAAATGACCCAAGGTCTGCCATTACCCTGCGCAATGTGTTGAATATGTCCAGTGGTTTGTATACGGTAGATAACCAGCGCATGGAGTATGCAACGGGTTCGGGACTGGCTTATTGGGCAGGTGCCAGCTCGGTTAACGGGGCGCGAAACCGTGGATTGATCAATAAACCCGGAACCCACTGGGATTATGAAAACTATGATACCATACTCGGAGTTTATGCCATGAAGAAAGCCCTGGGTGACTCTCAATCTTATATCGAATATCCACGACGGGCATTACTGGATAAAATAGGAATGAGGAATACCTTTTTGAGTGTGGATCGATTTGGAGATTTTATTTTGAGCAGCCAGGTTTATACCAATGCCAGGGATTTGGCACGATTTGGCTTGCTTTACTTGCAAAAAGGCATTTGGAATGGTGAGCGCTTTCTGTCAGAAGATTGGATTGAGTTTGTACGCACTCCTGCTCCGTCTACAGCAGATAGGGGTAATTTTTATGGAGGACAATGGTGGTTGGTTCCTGATGATCGAAAAGATGTGCCTAAGACGGCATATTCAACTGCCGGAAATCGTGGTCAATACGCCATTGTTGTGCCCTCCCATGATTTGGTGATTGTACGGCGTGGGCTTGACTATGGTAGACAAGGATTCAATCGCTGGGATCTGGTGAGGGAGGTTCTCAAAGCCTTTCCAGATCAATCAACCTCAGGAGGGGAATAATTTCATGGTGATTCATTAATTCTGTGCTTCATTGCAGAATGTATAATATAGCGGAAATGTATAGCCGTGGAGTCATTCCGAACCCTAAACATCTTGCGTCTA
>CBDVAV010000649.1:0-3190 GCA_965372055.1 uncultured bacterium
CCTTATATCTTCCGGCGTATCAATGAATTCCACATCAGGATTTTTGCTCATCGCCGAAAACACTGCTTTCACTAAATCATGAAAGGTTCTTGCTTCCCCACTTCCCAAATTGTAGATCCCGTTATTCTTTCTATGGTGCATTAAAAAATAGCAGGCATCAACTATATCCATGACATAAATGAAATCCCTCATTTGTTCTCCATCCTTATAATTTATATTATGTGATTTAAAAAGTTTCATTTTGCCAGTTTCACTGATCTGTTTATATGCATGCCAGATCACTGAAGCCATCCTGCCTTTGTGGTATTCATTTGGGCCATAAACATTAAAAAATTTAAGGCCCGCCCAGTAAAAGGGCTTGTTGTTTTGTTCCAGGGCCCAAATATCAAATTGATTTTTTGACTCACCGTATAGATTTAATGGCTTTAGTTGAGGAATGACCTTTTCGTCATCCAGATAACCCAGTTCCCCGAGTCCATAGGTTGCAGCTGAAGATGCGTAGACAAAAGGGATTTGATAACGTACACACTTTTGCCACAAATTTTGCGAATAGATGGTGTTTAGATTCCATAACACCTCTTTATTAAATTCAGCAGTATCAGTTCGGGCGCCAATATGAAAAATAAATTCAACTTCCTGATAATTGTCATCGAGCCAGGCAATGAAGTCATCTCGATCTATGCGGTTCATAATCCTCTTATTTTCCAGGTTCTTTAATTTCTCGGGTTGGTGAAATTTGTCGACAGCAACAATTGCATTAAACCCTTCTGAATTAAGTTTTGTGATCAAGCAGCTTCCAATAAACCCCGCTGCGCCCGTGACTATAATCATAGATTGCAAATTTGGGCGGCAATTTAACCTTTTTCCATCATTCTCACTTTAATTTGGCATCCACTTTTTGAGTTAGTTTAAATATTCAAATTTGTATATTTGATGCAAAAATAAATATGGGAAAAGTTCAGGTCAGTAGGAAAGAAAGCTTCAATGCTGCACATAAGTTATATAATCCAGAATGGTCAAAGGAAAAGAATTTTGAAGTTTTTGGTCCATGTGCCAATGAAAACTGGCATGGGCATAATTTTGACTTGATTGTAACAATTGATGGAGAGGTAGATTCTGAAACCGGATTTGTTGTGGATTTTAAGAAACTGGGAGAACTTATTAACCAATCAGTAATTGAGAAGCTCGATCACAAGAACCTTAATTTAGATGTTGACTTTATGGAGGGTAAACTTGCCAGTGCAGAAAACTTGATTGTTGAAATCTGGAAAATTCTTGAGCCAGCCATTGTTAAAATTTCAAAATTTGGAAGACTTCATCAACTCCGCCTTTATGAAACACCCCGTAATTATGTTGACTACTATGGCGAGTAAAAATCCTCAATGAAGTATTACATCATAGCCGGGGAAAAATCCGGGGACTTGCACGGATCAAATCTTGTAAAAGCACTAAAAGAAGCAGATCAGGATGCCCACTTCCAGGGATTTGGGGGTGACAAAATGAACCATGAAGGTGTTAACATCATTGTACATATCAAGGATCTCGCGATCATGGGATTTAGTGAGGTATTGTTAAACCTCCGAAAGATCCATGGAATGCTTACCCTCTGTAAAAGCGATATAGTTGAATTCTCTCCCGATGTTGTGATACTCATAGATTTTGGCGGATTTAATCTTCGAATAGCCGCATTTACAAAATCCATTGGATTGCCGGTATTCTATTATATTTCCCCCAAAGTTTGGGCATGGAACCAAAGCAGGTCTTGGAAGATCAAGGCCAGGGTAGATAAAATGTTTGTGATTCTTCCATTTGAAAAAGAATTCTATCAGAAATATGATTGGGAAGTAGACTATGTTGGAAATCCTGTCGTCGAAGCGGTGAAGGATCACCAACTTAATTTGGATTTTTTAAACATAAATGGCTTGCCTGTTGATAAAAAGATCGTTGCACTGCTTCCAGGCAGCAGGGTACAAGAATTAAAAAGGATACTACCTGAAATGGTTTTTTTAGCTGATAGGTTTCAGGAATATCAATTTGTTATTGCAGGAGTTACCGAAGTGCCTGGTCACTATTATAATGTAAGTGATTTTCCAAACCTGAAAATAATTTATGATCAAACTTATGACCTTTTGGCCAACTCTCATATTGCGGTGGTGGCTTCAGGTACTGCTACCCTTGAAACAGCCTTATGGAATGTGCCCCAAGTTGTAGTTTACAAAACCTCTGCCATTACTTATTTCATTGCCAGTAGGGTTGGTAAGGTATCCTATATATCCTTGGTTAATTTGTTAGCTGATAGGGAAGTAATTAAAGAATTGATCCAATCTGAATTCTCAAAAGACAATCTGGTTATGGAATTTAAATCTTTAATGGAATCAAATACCCGCCAAAGGATTCTGAATGATTATCAGGAAATTCGGAATATTTTAGGAAGCGAACCTGTCTCAACAAATACAGCTAGGTTGATGTTAAAATATCTCAAGAGTAAGGATTAGGCGACCTTAAGCTTGCTATATTTAGACTTGTTAAGTTTTTCTTCTGCGTAACTCTTGGTAATATTTAGGGTTTTTGCATTTTGCTTCGAAGGCATCTCGAACATTGCATCGGTTACAATCGCTTCGCAAATAGAACGTAATCCCCTGGCGCCCAACTTAAATTCAACGGCTTTTTCTACAATAAAGTCAAGGGCAGATTCCTTAAAACTTATACTGATCCCTTCCATTTCAAATAGCTTTTTATATTGCTTGGTGAGAGCATTTTTAGGTTGGGTTAATATTTTCTTAAGTGTGTCCTTACTTAGAGGCTCCAGATAAGTAATTACAGGTAATCTGCCTATTAACTCTGGGATCAAGCCATAACTTTTAAGATCCTGTGCATTGATATACAGGAGTAAATCCTCTTCACTATCAAATGTTTTTCTATTCTTTTTAGAAGCAAAGCCAATAGGTGAAGTATTTATCCTTCTCAATATATTTTTTGTAATTCCATCAAAGGCTCCACCACAAATAAACAGGATATTCTCAGTATTGACAGAGATCATTTTTTGATCAGGGTGTTTTCTTCCCCCTTGGGGAGGTACATTGACGTAGGTGCCTTCAAGAAGTTTTAACAATGCCTGTTGAACACCTTCACCACTAACATCCCTGGTAATGGAAGGATTATCCGACTTACGGCTGATCTTATCAATCTC
>CBDVAV010000650.1:0-3182 GCA_965372055.1 uncultured bacterium
TAAATATTTTTTTCATTGTAAATGTTCTTTATTGTAAAGATGCAGGTACGAACAAAAGGGTTGCGCTTTTGTTCATATTTATTTTAAAGAAGGATAAAATCCTTCGGCCCGATCAGGTCTTTGAGCTCTGGTGGCAATCCGAAATACTCATCTTTAAAGCCATCCAGTTCATCCCGGGATTTCTTGGAAAGCAGTTCCCCTACTTCGTATAGTACTTGTCCACTGATCATATATGGCATTTCTGAACATACCATTTTATCGCCACAACAATGGGCATACAACTGGTATTCTTCCAATTTACTTTTTGGTTGACCTGTGATCAGGCAATTGCTTAGCCAGTTTTCAATATCTATTTCTTCATGCTCCATTAAATGCCTCCTTGAACTTAAATCAATATTTTTGGCCATAAATTGATCGATCCTTGATAATGTTTCTGAAGAAAGCTCATTGCGCATTTTCATGGCACAAGGGATGCAGATAGCATATTCAAAAATAACATCCTTGGCACTGTAATTAGGATAGCTCTTAATGGCCTTTTCAATCATATAATGCTCTCCCGACTGTAATAGGTCTTTATCACAAATAACACACCGCTCAAAAAGCCCTCCCTTTGAGTAAGAATGGAATTCCTTTGGTATTTCAATATATGTTAATGATGGAGGTTTGTTATGTGATTGATCTTCCGGCATAATTTAATATTATTGAAATGGATCAGATAGTAAAATATATATTATCTGTTCATCTTAATAAAGTTATGAAGTATTTCCAACACTGCAAAAGTATTAAAATCCAAGAAATTGATTATTATGTATTAAGATTAATCCTGATAAAATTTTTGATATTCACTTTCCATTAATATAAATTAGCTTATCATTTTATCTATAATTCTTAAATTGGCATCCAATAAAATATTATAAATATGAACCGATTAAACTTACCCAATTCCTTTCTCACTATTTTACTGATAATATCATTTCATTTGAAATCCCTAAGTCAGGGGCTTATTGGCTTTACTGATGAAAATGCCAAAAACCAAATTGGCCTTGAAAAAACCTATGATTCCCACCTCAACCCTCAAAACCTGGATCAATGGATGAAAAGGCTGTCTGCCAGGCCACATCATGTTGGGTCTCCTTATGGTAAGGAAAATGCTGAATTCATAGCTTCCCTATTTAAAAGCTGGGGTTATAAAACTGAAATTGAAGTATATGATGTGCTGTTCCCTACCCCAAAGACGAGGTCGCTTGAAATGATATCACCAAAATCATATAAAGCCATTCTAAAAGAGCCGGCCTTAAAAGAAGACCGGACTTCTAACCAAAGTAAAGAGCAACTGCCAAGCTATAATGCTTATTCCATAGATGGAGATGTAACCGGGGAACTGGTTTATGTGAATTATGGAATACCTGCTGACTATGAAGAATTGAAAAAATTGGGCGTGGATGTAAAAGGTAAAATTGTAATCGCCAAATATGCCGGATCATGGAGGGGGATTAAACCAAAAGTTGCTGCTGAAAATGGTGCCATAGCCTGCATACTATATTCTGACCCAAAGGACGATGGATATTTCCGGGGTGATGTTTACCCCAAGGGTGCATTTAAAAATGAATTGGGTGTTCAACGTGGTTCGGTGATGGATATGCCATTATATCCAGGTGATCCGCTTACTCCAGGAATTGGGGCTACAAAGGATGCCAAGAGGTTGGATTATAAAGATGCACCAACAATCACTAAGATTCCAGTGATGCCAATATCACACAAAGATGCACAACCTTTATTGGCTGCTTTGGAAGGTGCTGTTGTCCCAAACTCTTGGAAAGGCGCATTGCCTATTACTTATCATGTCGGACCAGGTCCTGCCAAAGTAAGATTAAACCTGGAATTCAACTGGGACCTAAAACCAGCATACAATGTCATAGCCAGGATGCAAGGCAATGACCTTCCAGACCAATGGATAATCAGGGGAAACCACCATGATGCCTGGGTAAACGGGGCCAATGATCCGATCAGTGGAATGGTGGCACTAATGGAAGAAGCAAGAGCAATTGGCGAATTGGCCAAGACCGGGTGGAAACCCAAAAGAACTATTATCTATTGCGCCTGGGATGCAGAAGAACCAGGATTAATCGGTTCAACCGAGTGGGTAGAAGATCACGCTGATGAGCTTAGATCCAAAGCTGTAGTCTATTTAAATACCGATGCTACTGGCCGGGGATTCCTTGGTGCTGGAGGATCACATACCCTGGAAGCGTTTTTCTCCCAAATTGCCAATGATGTGGAAGATCCTCAGACCGGACTATCCGTGGCAGAAAGAAGAAAAGCGGCTGAAAGGGTCAATGGCAATATAGATTACAATGATTTTAAACTTTACGCATTGGGTTCAGGATCTGATTATACTCCCTTTATTCAACATTTAGGGATTGCCTCCATGAATGTTGGCTTCGGAGGGGAAAACGCCGGGGGCGAGTATCATTCCATCTATGATTCCTACGATCACTATACCCGATTTAAAGATCCTGGGTTTAATTACGGAATAACCCTTGCAAAAGTAATTGGAAGAACGACACTCAGGCTGGCTAATTCCGATGTCTTACCATTTGAGTTCGAAAGGTTAAGCAATACATTATCTACCTATTTAGAGGAAGTGATGAAACTGGCCGATAACATGAGGGAGTCAACAAAGCAGGAAAACGAATTAATAAACAATGGCTACTATAAAGCTGCTGCCGATCCGACCAAAACATTCAACATTCCTGAAAAGAAAGATGAAGTGCCTTATTTTGATTTCTCAGGACTGCAAAATGCTTTGGTAGATTTGTCCAAAACCATTGGTGAAATATCAATAGATAAATTAGGGGACTTATCAAATGATGACAAAGCCAAACTCGATTTGATTTTATATCAATCAGAAAGAAAACTGACCAGGTCACAAGGACTACCTGGGAGGGAATGGTTTATTCATCATATTTATGCCCCAGGGTTTTATACAGGATACGGTGTAAAGACCTTACCCGGTGTAAGGGAGGCCATTGAACAAAGGGAATGGTCCAAAGTTGATGAACAGATTGACATTCTTGAATCAGTACTTCAAGATTTTACTGCCCATATTAACCAATTGAAGTAATATTTTATAAATAGAAACTGACGATAATCATAGCTAATTCAAATTTGTTTAACTAATT
>CBDVAV010000651.1:0-3180 GCA_965372055.1 uncultured bacterium
TGATAATGAAACAGATGGCAAACCTCAAGAATATCCAATTAAATCGGAACAGGAAGGTGAGGAAGATGAAGCAAACAAAGACAGTAGTAGTGAAAAACCTTCATCAGAAGAGTCACAACCAGAAGCAGAAAAACTGGATTTAACCACGGATGACAATGCAATTGCTGATGATATCCAGGTTACCGATGACCATGAACCTGAGATCGCGGACACTCAAGAGGATGATCTTGCTCAAAAAAAAGAACCTGGTTCATTACCTGATAATGAAACAGATGGCAAACCTCAAGAATATCCAATTAAATCGGAACAGGAAAGTGAGGATGAAGGCCAAGGCCATGATACTCATCATGAAAGTTACGATAACAAACAAAATGAGTTAGATGAAATTCTGAAAGAAGATTTTTCTAAATATTCTAAATCTGAGATAGTTGATTTGATCAAAAGGATATCAAAAAAGGACAATATTTTTAAAGTTGACAAGATTCTGAATCTGATAAAACCTGTTTTTGATCAAATAAAAAAATCATTGAAAAAGGATGCACTGGAGAAATTATTGGATGATGGGGGAGAGGAAGATGGATTTGAATATGTAAGTGATGAAGAGATAAATACTTTTGAAGCCACATTTAAATTATTAAAGGATAAGAAAAATAAACAAAGACGAGAAACTGAAGTTGAAAAGGAGAAAAACCTAATTACAGCAAAAGAAGTATTGGAAAAACTAAGGCAATTTGTTGATTCTGACGAATCCAATAGCAGCTTTAATAAATTTAAGGAAATACAAGCAGAGTGGAGGAAAATTGGACAGTTACCCAATGCGCATGTTAAAACACTATGGGCAAATTATAACGCATTGTTAAATCTTTTCTACGATCACAGGAGTATTTATTTTGAACTTAAAGAGCTGGATAGAAAGAAAAATTTGGTGGCTAAATTGGAATTGTGTGAAAGAGCGGAAAATCTGACTGAGGAACCAGAGCTAAAAAGTGCAATCATGGAACTGAATGAGCTGCATGAAGAGTTTAAGCATATTGGGCCGGTACCTAATGAAGAGCAAGAGGCACTGTGGCAAAGGTTCAAAACTGCCTCAGATAAGGTATATGCCAGAAGAAAAGAGTTCATTACCAAACTAAAAAGCAAGTTTCAGGAAAACCTGATTCAAAAATCCAAGCTGTTGGAAGAGGTTGCCATTTTTGTTGAATTCAGTTCAGACAAGATCAGGGATTGGAATGAAAAAACCAAAGAGATAAAAATTATTCAGAATAAGTGGGAACAAATTGGAGGACTTCCGAAAGATAAGACCAAGGAAGTAAACAAGCAATTTTGGACCATCTTCAAAACATTCTATAAAAATAAGAATACCTTCTTTAAGACACTGGAGAAAGAAAGGAGCGGAAACCTGAAATTGAAAGAGGAGTTGACCACGAGAGTTGAAGCATTGAAGAACAGCACCGACTGGGAAACTACAGCAAATGAAATAAAGGAACTTCAAAAATCCTGGAAAGAAATTGGCCCCGTTCCAGAAAGGCATAGAAATAGGGCATTTGAAAAATTCAGAAATGCCTGTGATTTATTTTTCAATAATAAACGTGCTAATGTTGGCGACGTTGAGAAGAAATATGCCGAAAACTTAAAGGGCAAGGAAGCAATAATTGAATCTTTGAATAAGTTGGCCAAGAAAGGTAAATCCAGCAAAGAGGACTTAGAAAAATTACAGAATGAATATGAAGAGATTGGATTTGTACCTAAGAGTTCAATAAATTCAATAAGGCATAAATATCAGGAAGCTGTTCGAGGGTTTGTTGAATCTTCTAATTTTGATGATCAAGACAAGGAGAAAATTAAGATTGAAGCTGAATTCCATGGTCTAAAAAATGATCCAAATTCAGAAAAGAGGATATTCCATAGGGAGCAAAGCATTAGAAAAGAGATAGGGAATATTGAGAATGAAATAGCACTGTGGTCAAACAACCTGGAATTCTTTGCAGAATCCCAAACGGCCAATAAACTTAAAGTGGAATTTGAAAAGAAGATCAAAAAAGCCGGTGATCAACTTGTCAGTTTAAAGCAACAACTTAAAGTATTGCGTACATTCTAAAAATTTATTGCAACTTTTCCTGTTGCAGATTTGATAATACCCCAAGGAAAATTATTTTTGCACCTTGCGAATTCCAGTAAGCCTCCTTAGCTCAGCTGGTAGAGCAGGTCACTTGTAATGATCAGGTCGGCGGTTCGATCCCGTCAGGGGGCTCTTTTCAACACACCCTGTAGCAAGAAGCTTCGGGGTTTTTTAATTGATGTATTAATTATATTTATATATACTCTACCCAAGGTATATAAACAAGTACTATGTTGGAAAAGCAGAAGACCTTGTATTTAGGCCAGGATAATCGGAGTCCTCCTTTTACCCATTGATAGGGGTAACTTATTTACCAAAGTGAGAAACTTAATTCCATTGATTTTATTTCTAAATTTGAAATAAAACCAGTAGGTTCGATTTGTCACAAGTATCATTTTATAAAGAAAAATACAGTTACCTAATTTGTCCTGTAAAGCTGGGGAAACCTATTGTTACTCTTGATTTTCGGCAAGTAATATGGTGAAAGGACTCATGGAAAGTAAACATTTTAGAATCAGTTTATTTGGTCAGTCATTAGCAGTTGCAGTTCTATTGTTTTGTTGTCTATCTGTATTTGGGCAAAATTTTGCTGTAATCGGAGATTATGGGTTAGACGGGCGAAATGAGGCTAATGTGGCAAATCTGGTTAAAGGATGGAAGCCTGATTTTATTATTACTACTGGTGATAATAACTATCCAAATGGAGCGGCTAAGACCATAGATCAAAATATTGGCAAATATTTCAGTGATTATATTTATCCATACAGAGGTAGTTATGGAGAAGGTGCCAAAGTGAATAAATTTTTCCCGGCTATTGGGAATCATGATTTATTTATTGATGGCCAAGCGTATTACGATTACTTTGTATTAGGAGGAAATGAACATTACTACGATTTTATTAAAGGTGACATTCACTTTTTTTCACTGAACAGTAATCAATCCGAGCCTGATGGCTTTGATAGTTTGTCCATACAAGCCAACTGGTTAAAAAAGAGACTGCAAAATTCAACTTCGGTATGGAAAATAGTGTATTTTCATCACCCACCATATTCAACAGGAGC